>NZ_JBWKXQ010000030.1:0-78698 GCF_059423125.1 Variovorax sp. GW531-E2
CGATGAGGGGTGGTGGGGCCTGGGTGCTCAGGCCACCTTGGGCTCGGCCGTCGACAGGTCCTGCCCGGTCCAGCGTTCCCAGTTGGCCTTGTCGGGCGAGGTGTTGAACTCGCCGTTGTCGGCGCCGACGTTGATGTGGTAGTAGTCCAGCACGGCCGCCAGCGGGTTGAAGCCTTCCACCGTCGGGTCGGTGCCTTCGGGGAAGCAGTTGCCCTGGTAGATCTGGTGCACCGGCAGCCAGGCCTGCACGTACTTCTCGGGCTCGCCGTCGAACACGTCCTTGCAGCCGTCGGAGCAGAAGTGGTACTTCATGCCGTGGTAGCTGCTCTCGCGGTAGCAGATCTTGGTGGGGTCGTCGGGCTCGGTGAAGGCCATCGGGATCTGGCAGGTCTGGCACAGCATGGGCAGCGTGTTGTTGAACCAGCGCTTGCCCTGCTTCTCCTGCTCGGCCAGCCACTCGAAGCGCGGGCGGTACAGGCTGTCGAAGGTCTCGGGGTACTTCTCGGCCAGCCAGGTCATCTCGTCTTGCTTGGGCACCCAGACGTTGAAGTTGGCAGCGTGGCCGTAGTTGTTGAAGATGGCCCAGGCCTCGTGCGAGATGCGGCTCTTTTCCTTCGACGCGACCTCGTGGTACTTGGGCATGCGGATGCCGTAGCGCGCCAGGTCCTCGAACAGCGCGCCGCCGTTCTTCTCGAAGTACATCTCCCAGGCCTCGGACCAGCTCATGACGCGCTTGGGCAGCATGTAGTCCATCATCATCGCGACCAGCGTGAGCAGGCGGTAGCCGCGCCAGAACCACTTGTCGACCCACTTCTGCACGATGGGCACGTTGTCCGGGTCCTGCTCGAGGATGAACTTCACCACCTCCAGGCCCAGCGTCATGTGGCGCGACTCGTCGCTCTGCGCCGAGAAGCCGAAGGTGACGGTGGCCATGTCGCCGTTGTAGGCGGCGCCGCTCATGAAGGGCATGAACAGCAGGTTGGTCAGCACGTACTCGAAGGAGAACGAGATGGCGGTGATGAACTCGAAGGGCCCCGCGCTCATGGCGTCCTCGAAGTAGCTCTTGGGCACCGACAGGTACCACACGCGGTCGTGCATGTGCTGCGGGTCGTGCAGGCCATGGAAGTACTTGTTGAAGTGGCTGATGGTGTGGAACTGCGTCTGCGCATGGCGCAGCTCGTCGATCGACTGCATCTGGCAGGCCACGCGCGCGCCCACGCCGCGCAGCGAGCGCCCGGCCATGGCATAGCCGCGGTGCGCCGCGTACTCCAGCGGCGAGACGCCGGTGAGGAACAGCTTGAGCGTGTTCAGGTAGCGCGGATCGCTGATGTTGAACTGGCCGTTGTTCTGCTGGAACGCATCGATGATGGCGTAGAGTTTTTTCTCCTTCTCGCCCTGGAACTTCCAGTAGGCGTCCATCGTGAGGCGGAACGGGTCTTCCCACTTATCCCAGTCGTGGATCTTGATGCCCTCGAACTTGTCGAAGGGAAACACGTCGTCCATCGACTGGTAGGTGGTCTCCCAGCCGAGGCCGCGGGTCATCATGGCGTAGCGTTCCTTCAGGCCGAGGCGCGGGGTCGTGGGGGTCTTTGCTGCTGCTTGGGTGGTCATGGCGTGGTCCTTGGTCGTGGTCCGGTGAGGCCTGGGCTCAGGCGCCCCAGTGGAGGGTGAATTCGTCGTCGGTCTCTTCGATGCTTCCGGACAGCGAGATCAGGCTCAGGTGCAGTTCCTGCAGGTCCCAGCGGCGCCCGACCAGGGCTTCGACGCTCTCGCGACGGATCACGAGGCGGCCGGGCGCGTCGATCTTCACCATCGCGGGGTACTCGGTGACGGTGGCCCCGGGGTTGTCGGCCACGATGGCCTCGACGATGGCGCGCGCGGCCTCGCCGGTCTGCAGGGCAATGAAGACGGGCGGGCGGGACACTTCGGCGGTGGCGGTGGTCATGGGTGGTCTCCTTGGTTCGATCGGTTCGGTCGTCAGGCGGCAGCGCCCGTGCGCACCAGCCGGGCCACGCGCGCGTCGAGCGCGGCATGCAGCGTCTTGAGCACCTCGGCGCCCTGCGCACCGAGCGCCAGCGCGGCCAGCGGCGCCAGCGCCTGCACGGCCTGGTCGCGCCAGCTGGCATACCACTGCGCGAGCAGCTCGGCGTTGGCGGGCGACTCGTCGGCGGCGGTCTTCAGCGTGGCGTCGACCCAGCGCACGTTCTCGTCGAACCACTCGTTCATGAACTCGGTCAGCATCGCCAGCGCGTTGCCGGTGGCGGCGCTGTGCGCGTTCACGTAGTGGCGGTAGACCAGCGGGTACAGCAGGCCGTCGAGCACGAGGTTCTGGGCCACGAACACCTCGAACCAGTCCTTGGTGACGAAGAGGTTCTCCATCAGGCGGCGCACGCCCTGCCAGGCCGGGTGCGCGAGCCAGGCTTCCTTTCCGGCGTCCAGCGCGCGACCCGAGTTGGCGTCGATCTGCAGGCCGACGCGCGAGAGGTACTGCGCGATGCCCAGGCGGTCCATGGCCGCGTAGATGAAGGGCTGCGTGATGGCCGTGCCGTAGCCGTAGCCGCAGCAGTAGCTGTGGTTCATGTTGGCGCCCCACTCGTAGTGGCGCAGCGGCACCAGCACCTGCTGCAGCGACTCGCGCACGCCCGCATCGGCCTGGGCCAGCAGCTGGCGCTTCTCGGCGAACTCGAACTGGCGGTCGGCGCCTTCCCCCTGGCGCGCGCGGGTCATGGTGTACACGCCGTAGTAGTAGTGGCGCGGGTCCTTGAAGCTGTACCAGTCGGCCATCACGAGCGCCGTGCGGCGCTTGTCGTACAGCGCGTGCTGCGGGTCCCACAGCGGCCGGTAGTGGAAGTTGGCGGTGGGCTGCATGTCCAGCGTGGCCTCCTGGTAGCGCGAGGCCGGCTTGTCGCCGAGCCGCCGCGCCACATGCGAGAAGGTCTGCCGGATCGGCCGGATGTCCGAGGTCTTGATGTCGACTTGCACGGGGTGTCTCCTTGGTTGTCGCGGGAAAAAAATGCGGGGGTCGTCAGTGGTCGATGCCGGGCGCGCCGAAGCGCCACTTCATGCGCTCGAAGTCCAGCCGCGCACCCTCTTCGGTGCTCAGGTGGCGCACCGTGTGGCGCGCGCAGAACTCGCGGAACTGGTCGAACTGCAGCACCAGCTCCACGGCCAGCTCGGGGTCGCCGATGGCGAACTCGAACTCCACGAAGCGCGTGCCGCGCGTGCCGGTGACGCGCACGAAGCACGGCTGGCCGGTCATCTGTGCGGCGCTGCCGCTGCGGGGGTCGGGCTGCATCGAGGGCATCACTTGTTCAATCCATCAACAGGTGGACGGCACCAGCGCCGCCCGGCCTGATAAGGGCAACGGGCGTGCCAGCGTGGCTAAGTGATTGATTTGCATGGGCCCGCTGCGCCTGCGGGCCCGAAGCACCGGGAAGTCCCGGATGCTGGTTTGATCATTTGCTGCGGTGCAGCTTGATCAAATGGTGAAAACCGGAAAACGCCGGCCGGCGTCCGCTCAGGACGTCGGCAGGCCTTCCTTTTTCAGCCGGTAGGCCAGCTGCGGGCGCGTGATGCCCAGCAACCGCGCGGCCTGCGACAGGTTGCCCTTGGCGCGCTGCATCGCGGTC
The DNA here is from genome assembly GCF_059423125.1 of Variovorax sp. GW531-E2. NCBI lineage: Bacteria > Pseudomonadati > Pseudomonadota > Betaproteobacteria > Burkholderiales > Comamonadaceae > Variovorax > Variovorax sp. GW531-E2. Next base: position 3,630 of record NZ_JBWKXQ010000030.1, read on the forward strand.
TGCATGAGGCGCTGCTCGAGCGAGGCGATGTCGATGTTCTGCTCGAGCACGCGCTGGCACAGCGCGTCGAGCTCGCTCGCGTCGGCGCCCGAAGCCGACGCGCCTGTGGCGACCTTGCCGCTGGCGTCGAGCTGGTTGTCGGGCGGCGCGCCCGGCGGCTGCATCCACAGGTGGCAGGCCTCGATGTCGCCGTGGTCGGGCGCCAGCAGCACGGCGCGCTCGATCACGTTCTCGAGCTCTCGGATGTTGCCGGGCCAGGCGTGCTTGTGCACGTCGAGCGCGGCCTTGTCGGTGAGGCCGCGCAGCTTCTTGCCGTACAGCGCGCTGTACTTCTCGACGAAGCGTGCCACCAGCGCCGGGATGTCGGCGGTGCGCTCGCGCAGCGGCGGAATCTGGATCGGGAAGGTGTTGAGCCGGTAGAACAGGTCGGTGCGGAACTTGCCCGCCTGCATGGCCTGCTGCAGGTTGACGTTGGTGGCAGCCACGATGCGCACGTCGACCTTGGTCGGCTGCTCGGCACCCAGGCGCTCGACCTCGCCGGTCTGCAGCACGCGCAGCAGCTTGACCTGCGCGGCCAGCGGCAGGTCGCCCACCTCGTCCAGGAACAGGGTGCCGCCGTGGGCGCGCTCGAAGCGCCCGGCGCGCGCATGGTGGGCGCCGGTGTAGGCGCCCTTTTCCACGCCGAACAGCTCGGCCTCGATCAGGTCGGCCGGGATCGCCGCGCAGTTGACGGCAATGAAGGGCTGCTTGCCGCGCGGCCCGTTGTCGTGCAGCCAGCGAGCGAACACTTCCTTGCCGACGCCGGTCTCGCCGAGCAGCAGCACGGTGATGGCGCTGTCGACCGCGCTGCGCATGAGTTCGAAGGCGGCACGGAAACCCGGCGACACGCCGACCAGCTTCTGGTCGTACTCGCGGCGCGGTTGCAGGCGGCGCAGGTGCTGCAGGCCGAGGTTGAAGTCGATGAGCTTCTCGGCCACGTGGTGCTGGCGGAAGTACTCGAGGTAGTGCTCGTCGTTCCACGCCTCGGCGGCCTGGCCGACGATGCGGCAGCGGCTGTCGCCCATGCTGGTGCATTCGACTTCCTTGAACACCACGAGCCGCCCCATGAAGGCGGTGGTGTAGCCCGAGGCGTAGCCGATCTGCGACCAGCACTGCGGGTCTTCCCCGTAGCCGAAGTCGGCCACGTGGGCTTCGCATTCCCAGGAGTTCTCCCAGAGGAACTCGCCGTAGAAATGCTTGGTGGCCACGTCGAGGTCGACCTGCACCTTCTGCACCGAGACGATGCCCTCGATGGAATGCAGGCGCGGCCCGAGCATGAAGGCGTCTTCGGCCCGCATGCCGGCAAGGCGCTCGCGCACGGCCACCTCGCCGTCGCGCAGGCCGGAAGCAAAACCCATGCGCACCAGCAGGCCGCGCGCGCGCTCGATGCCCAGCGAGTCGAGCAGTTCGCGGCGCAGTTCGGCGAAGGCCCGGGCATGCATGAGCAGCATGCGCTGCTCGTCCAGCCAGATATGGCCCGAGCCGGCGCTGAAGCGCAGGAGAGAAAGAAGTTCTCCCACCATGTCCCCTTTACTTGTCTGGAATCCGTTCCTCCTACATTCTCCTGCAAGGACGGACGACAAGGCTGCTCAATCAACAGGCAACGTGGTGCGAAGCCGCGCCAATGCTCGCTTTGCCTTCCGACTTCCTCAGACAACCCACAGAGTTATGCACAGAAAGCCGGAACAACTGTCATCAAGTTGACTTGGCTGCGACGTAGCCCTTGAACTGCTCGCGCAGCTTGGTCTTCAGCAGCTTGCCGGTGGCTGTATGCGGCAGGCTGTCGACGAAAGCCACTTCGTCGGGCAGCCACCACTTGGCCACGCGCTGCGAAAGAAAAGTGAGCAGTTCCTCGCCCGTGACCTCTGCGCCTGCACGCTTCACGACGATCAGCAGGGGCCGCTCCTGCCACTTCGGATGCGCGATGCCGATCACCGCGGCCTCGGCCACGGCCGGGTGCGCGCTGGCGGCGTTCTCCAGGTCGATCGACGAGATCCACTCGCCGCCCGACTTGATGACGTCCTTGGCGCGGTCGACCAGCTGCACATAACCGTCGGCGTCGATGTTGGCCACGTCGCCGGTCGGGAAGAAGCCCTCGGCATCGAGCACGTCGCCGCCTTCGCTGCGGAAGTAACCGCTCGCAATCCACGGGCCGCGCACATGCAGGTGGCCGAAGGCCACGCCGTCGTGCGGCAGGCGCTGGCCGTTCTCGTCGACGATCTTGAGCTCCACGCCCCACACGCCGCGGCCCTGGCGCATCTTGACCGTGGTCTGCTCCTCTTTCGGGAGCGCGAGGTGCTTGGGCAGCAGGTTGCCGATCACGCCGATGGGGCTGGTCTCGGTCATGCCCCAGCCTTGCACGAAGTCGGCGCCGAAGTCGCGCTCGAAGCGTTCGATCATGGCGCGCGGTGTGGCGGCGCCGCCCACGCCGATGCGCTTGAGGCCGATGGCGCGGGTGTCGATCTCGGGGTGGGCGTCGAAGTACTGGAACAGCATCAGCCACACAGTGGGCACCGCCTGCGAGAAGCTCACCTTCTCGTCGCGCATGAGCTCGTACAGGCTCTGGCCATCGAGGTGCGGGCCGGGCATGACGAGCTTGGCGCCCACCATCGGCGCCGAGTACGGCATGCCCCAGGCGTTGGCGTGGAACATGGGCACGGCCAGCAGCAGCGTCATCTGCGAGCACACGCCGAAGGTGTCGGGCGCGCATTCCATCAGCGAATGCAGCACGGTGGAGCGATGGCTGTACAGCACGCCCTTGGGATTGCCCGTGGTGCCCGAGGTGTAGCACAGCGACGAGGCGGTGCGCTCGTCGAACTCGGGCCAGGTGTAGTCCTCGCTCTGCGCGCCGATGAGCTCGTCGTAGCACAGCAGGTTGGGCACGTCGATGGCCGGCATGTGGGCGCGGTCGGTCATGGCGACGAAGGCGCGCACGCTCTTGAGCTTGGGCGCGAGCTTCTCGACCAGCGGCGCGAAGCTGGTGTCGAAGAACAGCACCTTGTCTTCGGCGTGGTTGACGATGTAGTCGATCTGCTCCGGAAAAAGCCGCGGGTTCACCGTGTGCAGCACCGCGCCCGAGCCCGACACGCCGTAGTACAGCGCCAGGTGCCGGTAGGTGTTCCACGCCAGCGTGCCCACGCGGTCGCCGGGCGCCACGCCCAGCGCCTTCATCGCGTTGGCCACCTGCTTGGAACGCCGCTGCACCTCGCGGTAGTTGGTGCGGTGCACCGGGCCTTCGACGGTGCGACCGACGATCTCGACGTGGGGGTGGAAGGTGGCCGCGTGATCGATCAGCGACGAGATCAGCAGCGGGCGGTCCTGCATCAGTCCGAGCATGGTGTGTGTCTCCTGTGGTTCTTTTGAGCGTGCGTCTGCGAAGGCTACTTCACGGCAATCGAATCGCCCATGGGCTCGAACTCCTTGCCGTTGAACTGCACCAGCTGCAGCGTGTTGAACGGGAAGTAGTCGGTGACCGAGGTGTTCAGCGCAATGCCCGGCAGCAGCATGCCGGTGCGCATGTTCTTGAGCGTGGTGGCCTGCTTGAGCACGTTCTCGCGCGTGAGGTTGTCGCCCGAGGCCTTGAGCACGGTCTCCATGGCCTGCGCCACGCCGTAGCCGTACACGCCGGCGGCGTTGTTCACGTCTTCGTTCGGCGCGTACTTCTTCATGAAGGCCAGGAACTCCTGCGTGGCCGGGTCGTTGGCCCAGCGCGGCTGCGCGGCGTCCTTGAAGAAGGCCATGGCCATGATGCCCTTCGACTTTTCGAGGCCCGCGGGCTCCAGCGTCATCTTCACGTAGGCGGACACGTAGGTGAGGTACTGCTGCTTGGGCTTCCAGCCGATGTCCCACGCTTTGCGAATGGCCTGCGCGGCGAAGCGCGCGGTGGCGAAGTTGACGAACACGTCGGCGCCCGACGACTGCAGCTTGATGATCTGCGAATCGACCGTCGGGTCGGCCACCTCGAACGAGGCCTCGGCCACCACCATCGAGGCCTTGTCGCCCAGACCCTTCTTCAGGCCCTTGAGCAGGTCCTTGCCGAAGTCGTCGTTCTGGTAGAGCACGGCGATCTTCGCGTTGGGCATCGTCTTGAGGATGTTCTTCGCGTAGAGGCTGCCCTCGCCCTCGTAGCTGGGCATGTAGGGCGTGGTCCAGGGGTAGGCCTTGGGGTCGTTGAAGCGGTCGGCGCCCACGCCCAGGAACAGGTGCGGCACCTTCTTGGCGTTCATGTAGCGCTGGATCGCGGCATTCGATGCCGAGCCCAGGTTGCCGTACACGGCGAGCACTTCGTCCTGCTCGACCAGCTTGCGCACCACCTCGGTGGTGCGCGGCGGCGTGTACTGGTCGTCGTAGCTGATGAGCGTGACCTTGCGGCCGTTGATCCCGCCCTTGTCGTTCACCATCTTGAAGTAGGCCTCGTTGACCTTGCCGACGATGCCGTACGACGACACCGGGCCGCTGTAGGGCATGGCCATGCCGAGCTTGATCTCGGTGTCGGAGGCGCCGGTGTCGTACTTCTTCTGCGCGAGGGCCGCGCCGGCGGTGAACAGGAGGGCCGCGCCGCCCAGGGCGGCGGCCAGTCGAACGATGGAGGTCATGGAAGCTTCAGTGGAAAACAAAAAGGGGAAATGAATGGCGGACCGACAGCGCGGCCCGTGTGGCATTGATCAATCGCCGAGCACCTTGCCGAACGGCTCGTAGCGCGTGCCGTTGAAACGCACCAGCTGCATGCGCTCGATCGGGTAGAAGTCCGTCGGCGAGGTCTTCACCTCGATGCCCGGGTAGAGCATCGGCGGGCTGTACTGCAGGTTGGCCGCCACCTTCATGATGTTGGCGCGCGTGAGGTCGTCGCCCGCCTTGCGCAGCACCTGCTCCAGCGTCTGCGCCGACGAGTAGCCCAGCACGTTGAGCGAATCGCTCAGGTCGCCCGAGGGGTAGTACTTGCTGAACCAGGTCTTGTAGTCCTCGTACTCCTTGGCGCCCTTCCACATGTCGTCGGCCGGGTCGCGCAGGTAGGTGGCCGAGATCACGCCCACCGCGTTCTCGGGGCCCGCCGGCTTGATCACCGCCGACACCGACACCGACACGCTCGACAAATACTGCGTGGGCTTCCAGCCGATGTCGGCCGCCTTGCGGATCGCCTGCGCCGCGAACTTGGGCGTGGTGATGCTGAAGAAGGTGTCGGCGCCCGAGGCCTTCAGGTTGACCATCTGGCTGTCGATGGTCGGGTCGGTCACCTCGTAGGTCGACTGCGCCACGATCATCGTCTTGGCCTTGTCGCCCAGCGCCTCCAGGAAGCCCTTCAGGAAGTCCTTGCCGAAGTCGTCGTTCTGCATGAGCACGGCGATCTTCGCGTTGGGCTTGGTCGAGAGGATGTGCTGCGCGTAGATCTTGCCTTCGGTCTGGTACGTGGGCTGCCAGCCCATGGTCCAGGGGAAGGCCTTCGGGTCGCCGAAGCGCGTGGCGCCCGTGGCCACGAACAGCTGCGGCACCTTCTTGGCGTTCATGTAGCGCTGGATGGCCAGGTTGTGCGCCGTGCCCAGCGGGCCGAAGAGCACCAGCACCTCGTCTTGCTCCACCAGCTTGCGCGCCTGCTCCACCGTCTTGGAGGGGTTGTAGGCATCGTCCAGCGAGATGAACGTGACCTTGCGGCCGTTGATGCCGCCCTCGGCATTGAGCTTGGCGAAGTAGCCCGCCGCCGCCTTGCCGATGGTGCCGTAGGCCGACACCGGGCCCGAGTACGGGACGATGTGGCCGATCTTGATCTCGGTGTCGCTCGCGCCCGGGTCATAGCGCTTCTGGGCCTGCGCCGTGAAAGCGGTGGCGAGGCCGAGCGTGGCGGCTAGGCCTGCGCCCAGCAGGCGGCGGCGCGTGCCGGGGCGGGCGGAAATGAGGGAACGTGTCATGGTGTTGTCTCCGTCGTTCTCGTGAAAAAGAAGCTGCGGCCGCGGGCCTCTTGCCGGCCTTGCATGGGTCTCTTGCGGACCTCGTGCGGCATTCGGGCTGGATGGTAGGCAGCGCCTCCTGCGCGTCACATCGTCGGAACGGACGATTGAGAGCGGCCGAGGGTTGCCCCTAGCATGGGCCTCGACACGGAGACAACACTCACCGCCGCGCAACGCGGCGCGCACCGAAGGCAAGCACCGCATGGACCTCACGCTCAATCCCCGCTACGAAGCCTTTCGCGACGAGCTGCGCGCATTCCTCGCCACGCACGGCCACCGCTCGGCCTTCGCGCGCACCGCCGAACGCCCCGACGCCGACGCCCTTGCCTGGCAGCGCCTGCTGCTGGACCACGGCTACGCGGGCCGCACCGTGCCGCGTGAGTACGGGGGCCACGGCGCGGTAGCCGACGTGATGGCGTCGCACCTCATCACCGAGGAGTTCGCGCGCGCCGGCGTGGCGCCGCCGCTGGGCAACCAGGGCATCTCGATGCTGGTGCCCACCCTGCTCGAGCTGGGCACCGAGGCGCAGCGGCGCGAATGGATCGGCCCCACCTTGCGCGGCGAGGTGGTCTGGTGCCAGGGCTACTCCGAGCCCGGCGCGGGCTCCGACCTGGCCTCGCTGCAGACGCGCGCCACCGAAGACGGCGGCGACTTCGTCATCAACGGCCAGAAGATCTGGACCTCGACCGCGCACGTGGCCGACATGATCTTCTGCCTCGTGCGCACCGAGCCCGGCGCCGCGAAGCACGCCGGCATCAGCTACCTGCTGTTCTCCATGAAGACGCCCGGCATCGAGGTGCGCCCGCTCAAGACCATGACGGGCCATGCCGAGTTCAACGAGGTCTTCTTCACCGACGTGCGCGTGCCGCAGCACCAGATCGTGGGCCAGCGCGGCGACGGCTGGAAGGTGGCCAACGCCACGCTCAAGCACGAGCGCGGCTCGCTCGGCAACCCCAACCTCACGACCCAGCGCTACCAGGAGCTCGCGACGCTGATGCAGGCCGAGACGGTGGGCGGCACGCGCCTCATCGACCAACCCGTGCTGCGCGACCGCCTGATGCGGCTGCAGGGCCAGGTGCTGGCGCAGAAGTGCCACGGCCTGCGGCTGCTCACGGCCGCGGCCAAGGGCGAAGACCCGGGCCTGGCCGCGCTGGTCGTGAAGCTGCAGGGCTGCGAGCTGCGCCACCAGCTGGCCGCGCTCGCCATCGACGCGCTGGGCGAACTGGGGCTGTTGATGCCGGGCAGCGCGCACCTGCGCGCGCAGGCGCTCTGGCAGGAGCGCTACATGTTCGACCTGGGTCTGATCATCGGCGGCGGCACCGCGCAGATCCAGAAAAACATCATCGCGGAACGCGGGCTCGACATGCCGCGCGAGCCGCGTCTTGCCTGATCGGTTGAAAGAAAGCACGCCATGGAATTCGCCCTCTCCACCGACCAGAAGCTGCTGCAGGACAGCCTGCGCCGCGCGCTCGAACGCGCCTGTCCGCTCGACCGCGTGCGCCGCGTCGCAGCCGACGACCTGCCGCTGGACCGCGAGGTCTGGCGCACGCTGTGCGAGGTCGGCGTGCCGGCCCTGCTCGTGCCCGAGGCCTTCGGCGGGCTCGGCCTGTCGCTGCTCGACGCCGCGCTGGCCGCCGAAGAGCTGGGTCGCCATGTCGCGCCCACGCCGTTTCTGGGCACCGCCGTGCTCGCACCGCTCGCGCTGCGCGAAGCCGGCAGCGCGGCGCAACAGGATGAATGGCTGCCGCGCCTGGCCGCAGGCGAGTGCATCGCCGGCGTGGCCATCGCCGAGGCCGTGGCCGGCGCACGCGATGGCGCCGGCGTGACGGCGGTGGCCGACGGCACGCTCGACGGCAGCGCGCTCTTCGTGCTCGACGCGGGCGCGGCCGATGTGTTCATCGTGGCCGACCGCGCGGGTGGCCTGCACCTCGTGCGCGCCGATGCACAGGGCCTCACGCGCGGCGCGCTGCGCAGCATCGACGCCACGCGCCCGCTCGGCGAGCTGCACTTCGCGCAGGTGAAGGCCGAGCGACTGCCCAACAGCAGCTCCGCCACGCTCGCGCGCCTGCGCAGTGCGGGCTGGGCCCTGCTCGCCGCCGACACGCTCGGCGCGGGCGAAGCCATGATCGGCCAGGCCGTGGCCTACGCCAAGGAGCGCCGCCAGTTCGGCCGCGTGATCGGTTCCTTCCAGGCCGTGAAGCACCTGTGCGCCGAAATGGCCGCCGCGCTGGAGCCCGGCCGCGCACTCGTCTGGTATGCGGCCCACGCCTTCGACGCACTGCCCGACGAAGCCGCGCTGCTCGCCGCGCACGCCAAGTCGCACCTGAGCGAGACCGGCACCTTCGTCGCCCGCACCGCCACCGAGGTGCATGGCGGCATGGGCATCACCGACCTGCTGGGCCTGCACTACTGGTTCAAGCGCATCGGCTTCAACCGCCAGTTGCTCGGCGGGCCGGAGCGCGTGCGCCACCTCGCCGCCGAAATGCAGGGCCTCGTCGCCGCATGACCTCCCATCCCATGACCACACCATCCACCGCCCCCCGCATGCTCGAAGGCCTGCGCATCGTCGACCTCACCACGGTGATCTTCGGCCCCTACTGCACGCAGATCCTTGCGGACCTCGGCGCCGAGGTGGTCAAGGTCGAGCCGCCCGAGGGCGACAGCATCCGCATCATCGGCACGCCGCCCGTCACGCCGCTGATGAGCCCCGTGCACCTGCGGCTGAACCGCGGCAAGCGCTCGGTCGACTGGGACCTGAAGCGCGAGGACGGCCGCGCCGCGATGCGCCGCCTCATCGAGACCAGCGACATCTTCATCCACAACGTGCGCAGCGACGCCATCGCGCGCGCCGGCCTGTCGTACGACGACGTGCGCGCCATCCGCCCCGACATCGTCTACGTGCACTGCACCGGCTTCGACCAGCGCGGGCCGTATGCCGCGCTGCAGGCCTACGACGACATCATCCAGGCCGCCTCGGGCATTGCCTCGTTGCCGCCCAAGGTCGACGGCAACCCGCAGCCGCGCTACGTGCCGATGACCATGGCCGACAAGGTCTCGGGCCTGCATGCGGCGTATGCCGTGCTCGCCGCCGTGGTGCACCGGCTGCGCACCGGCGAGGGCCAGCAGGTGGAGGTGCCGATGTTCGAATCACTCGCCAGCTTCAACCTCGTGGAGCACCTGTGCGACAAGACCTTCGTGCCGCCCACCGGCCCCGCGCTGTACCCGCGCCAGATCGACCCCATGCGCCAGCCCATGCGCACGCGCGACGGCTACATCGCCATTGCGCCCTACCTGGACGACCGCTGGCTGCGCTTCTTCGAGGCCACCGGCCACCCCGAGGTGCTCGAGGCGCCCGAGCTGGCCGACAAGGCGCTGCGGCGCAAGCACATGAGCCGCATGTACGAGGCCGCCGCCGCGATCCTGCCCGAGCGCACCACGGCCGAGTGGCTCGACATCTTGAAGAAGGCCAACGTGCCCGCGATGCGCGTGAACGACATCGCCGACCTGCCCGACGACCCGCAGCTGCAGGCCGCCGGCCTTTTCCGACAGCGCACGCACCCGACCGAAGGCGCGTATCTTGAAGTGCGCCCGCCGGTGCGCTTCTCGGGCTATGCCTACGCCGACCTGTCGCACGCCGCGACGCCCGGCCAGCACAGCACCGAAGTGGCCCGCGAACTGGGCGTGACCCTCATGAACGAACGAAAGAACGCCGCATGACCATGACTGTCTACGACGCCGTCGCAAGCCGCCGCTCGGTGCGCGAATTTCTCGACCGCCCCGTGCCCGCCGACACGATCCGCCGCGTGCTGCAGGCCGCGCTGCGCGCGCCCTCGGGCGGCAACCTGCAACCGTGGCACCTGCATGTGGTGGGCGGCGAGCGCCTGGACGAACTCAAGGCCCTCATGCGCACCCGCGTGCAGGAAACGCCCGGCGGCGAAGGCAGCGAGTACGACATCTACCCGCGCGAACTGGTGGCCCCGTACCGCGACCGCCGCTTTGCCGTCGGCGAGGCGATGTACGCGCGCCTGGGCATTCCGCGCGAGGACAAGGCTGCGCGCCTGAAATGGTTTGCGCGCAACTTCCAGTTCTTCGGCGCGCCGCTCGCACTCTTCTGCACCGTCGACCGCCGCATGGGCCCGCCGCAGTGGTCCGACCTGGGGATGATGTTGCAGAACGTGATGCTGTTGCTGCGCGCCGAGGGCCTGGACAGCTGCCCGCAGGAATGCTGGGCCATCTACCCGCAGACCATCGGCCGCTTCATCGACCTGCCGCCCGAACGCATGCTCTTCACCGGCATGGCCATCGGCTACGCCGACCGCGACAAGCCCATCGACGCCCTTGAGACCGAGCGCGCGCCGCTGGACGACGTGGCCGAGTTCATCGGCATCTAGGAAGGCAATCACCGATGGACGATTGGGAAAGCGCCTGGGCGCCGATGGTGGCGCGCGTGGGTGAAGACTTCGCGAACGGCGTGATCCGCTGGGGCGTCGACGTGATCGAGGCCGGCGCGGTGCGCCGCTATGTCGAGGTGCTGGAGTTCGACTGCCCGCTGCACCACGGGCCCGACGCCGTCGCGCCATCGACCAGCCTCGCCAGCCTCACGCTGCCGCCCATGTGGGCCCCGGGCCAGCCGCCCGTGTTCACCAGCGACGCACGCAACGCCGAACCCGAGCGCAGCCCGCTCAAGGGCACGCGCCCCGAAGGCATGCCGCCCACCACCGCCTACATGGCGACCGACTACGAGGTCGACTACCTGCAACCCGCCCGCCTAGGCGACCGGCTGGGAAGGCGCGGCAACCGGCTCGTGCGCTGCGAACCCAAGGCCACGAAGGTCGGGCGCGGTGCGTTCACGACGTGGGAGTACGACATCGTGAATCAGCGCGAAGAGGTGGTGGCCCGCTGCCGCTTCGGCATGTACCACTACCTGCCGCACTAGCGAACAGACGCCCGATGCCATGCGGCCTCCCGCACCGGCGCGCTGCTTCCTGTGCACAGGGCACTGGGTGCTTCCCGCAGCGAAATCAAGGAGGAGGCCGCAGGCCGGGGGACATTCGCGGAGGGAAGTACCCGGTGGCCTGTGCACGCGCCCTGAACAAAGAAAGCAGAGCAACAAGATGAACTGGCAAGAACAACGCCACTGGAACGAAGTCAACGAGGGCGACCCTTTGAACCCCGTGCCCTTCCCCCTCACCGTCTACCGCCTCGTGATGGCCGCCGGCGCCAACCGCGACTTCAACGCCATCCATCACAACACCGAGCACGCCCAATCGACCGGCGCGCCAGAGATGTACGCCAACGTCATGCTGCTGCAGGGCATGTGGGAGCGCGCGATTCGCGAGTACATCGGCACGGCCGGCGTGCTGCATGCCATCCGCGGCTTTCGCATGAAGTCGTTCAACACCGCGGGCGACACCGTCACCGTGCGCGGCCAGGTCGAGCGCAAGTGGATCGACGACAGCGCCGATGCCGCGCACCGCCACCGCCTCGACCTGCGCCTGTGGAGCGAGAACCGCCACGGCGTGTCCGTCGGCCCCGGCATTGCCGTCGTGAGCCTGCCGCCCTGACATCGCACCCAGACAGAAAAACCATCGGAGACAAGACAGACATGCACAGCAGCAGATTCACCCGCCGCCACGCCCTCGCGCTGGCCGCCGCCCTGGCCACGAGCAGCGCCTTCGCGCAGCAGCCAACGACCACGTGGCCCGACAAACCCATCCGCATGATCGTGCCCTACGCCGCGGGCGGCGGCACCGACGTGTTCGCGCGCATCGTCGCCGAGGGCCTGGGCAAGCGGCTCGGCCAGAGCGTCATCGTCGACAACCGCCCCGGCGGCAACGGGCAGATCGGCATCACCGCCGTGCAGCGCGCACCGGCCGACGGCTACACCGTGCTGTTCTCGCTCACCTCCATCATCCAGAACCCGCTGCTGTACCCCAACGCCGGCTTCGATCCGTTCAAGGACTTCGTGCCCGTGTCGGAAGCGGGCCGCCTGCCCATCGTCTTCACCGTGAGCAACAAGCTCGGCGTCGACACCCTCGACGGCTTCGTCAAGCTCGCGCGCGCCGCGCCCGGCAAGTACTCGTACGGCTCCTACGGCAACGGATCGAGCGCCCACCTGTACGCCGAAGTGTTGCAGGACGCCGCAGGCATCCAGCTGCTGCACGTGCCCTACAAGGGCGAAGCGCCGGCCATCACCGACCTGCTCGGCGGCACCGTCGACGCCGTGTTCGTCTCGGCCAAGGGCGTGGGCCCGCACGTCGCGGCCGGCAAGGCGAAGTCGATCGCCGTGGTCGGCACCGCACGCGCCCCGCTCGCGGCCGGCGTTCCGACCTTCAAGGAACAGGGCTTCGCCGGCATGGAGTCGGTCGGCTGGTTCGGCATCTACCTGCCCGCAGGCACGCCGCAGCCCATCGCGCAGCGCCTGTCGACCGAAGTGGCCCAGGTGGTGCAAAGCCCCGAGCAGGCCGCGCGCATCGAAGGCCTGGGCGTGATCCCGGTCGGCAGCACGCCCGCGCAGCTCACCGCCACCATGCGCGCCGACCATGCGCGGTGGAAGCAGGTGATCCAGGCCAAGAACATCAAGCTCGATTGAGACCGCACGCCATGACACGTCTTTCTTCTTCCACGCTCGGCTTCGCACTGGCTGCCTTGCTCTCGCTGCCCGCCGCCGCGCAACAGCCACCCGCCGACTACCCCTCGCAACCCGTCACGCTCGTCGTGCCCTTCCCCGCTGGCGGCATCACCGACAACATCGCGCGGCTGGTCGCGCAGGAACTTGGCACCGCCTGGGGCAAGCCCGTCGTCGTCGACAACCGCGTGGGCGCCAGCGGCACCATCGGCGCCGCCGCCGTCGCGCGTGCCCCGAAAGACGGCCACACCGCCCTCTTCACCATCACCACGCATGTGCAGATGCCCGCGCTGCAGCGCAAGCTCTCGTACGACGCGGTGAAAGACTTCGCGGCCGTGTCGCAGATCGGCATCTCGACCTCGGCCCTGGTCGTGACGCCCGACGTGCCTGCCAAGACGCTGGCCGAACTCGTCACGCTGCTCAAGGCCGAGCCCGGCAAGTACTCCTACGGCTCCACCGGCGTGGCGACCACCTCGCACATCTACGGCGAGCTGTTCAAGAAGGAGGCTGGCGTCGACATGCCGCACGTGCCCTACAAGGGCGCCGCCCCCATGGTGACCGACCTGCTCGGCGGCCACATCCGCGTGGCCGTGCTCGACACCGGCACCGCCCTGCCCTATCTGCAAAGCGGCAAGCTGCGCGCGCTGGCGGCACTGGGCACGCAGCGCTCGGCCACGCTGCCGCAGGTGCCGACCTTCCAGCAGGCGGGCTACGCAGGTTTCGAGCCCTATGCGTGGATTGCGCTGTTCCTGCCGGCCGGCACGCCGCAGCCGCGCGTGGACAAGATGTCGAAGGCCGTTGCCGCCATCATCGCCAAGCCCGAGGTGCAAAAGAAGATGCGCGACATGAACATCGAACCCGTGGGCAGCACGGCCGCCGAGTTCGCCGTGGTGCTGCGCCAGGACGCCGACACGTGGAAGCGCGTGATCGACAAGACCGGCATCCGCCTGGAGGACTGACCGATGACGCCCCCTCCCCTTTTTCGCGGCGCCCTCGAAGGCGTCAAGGTGCTCGACCTCTCGTCCGTCGTGCTCGGCCCGCTGGCCAGCCAGATGCTCGCCGACATGGGCGCCGACGTCATCAAGGTCGAGGCGCCGCAAGGCGACCTGGCCCGCTCGGTCGGGCCTGCGCGCCACAAGGGCATGTCGTCGCTGTACCTGTCGTGCAACCGGAACAAGCGCAGCCTCGTGCTCGACCTGAAGCAACCCGCCGCGCGCGAGGTGCTCGACACGCTGGTGCGCGGCAGCGACGTGCTCGTGCATTCGGTGCGCACCGATGCAGCGGCGCGCATCGGCATCGATGCGGCGCGGCTGCTGGAACTCAACCCGCGCCTCGTGAGCGCGCACGTCAAGGGATTCTCGGACGAGGGCCCCTATGCGGGCCTGCCGGCCTTCGACGACATCATCCAGGCCGCCTCGGGCCTGGCGCAGCTGCAATCGATCTACACCGGCGAGCCGCGCTACATGCCCGCGCTCGTGGCCGACAAGACCACGGCGCTGTACGCGGCGTACGCCATCGTCACCGCGCTGTTCCACCGCGAGCGCAGCGGCCAGGGGCAGGCGGTCGACGTTCCGATGTTCGAGACCATGACCGCCTTCAACATGGTGGAGCACCTGTGGGGCCACACCTTCCAGCCGCCCATCGACGACATGGTGTACGGCTCGATCCGCTCGGGCGTGCGCAAGCCCTTTCGCACGGCCGACGGCTACATCGCGCTGGTGCCCTACACCGACGCGCAGTGGCTGCGCTTCTTCGAGGTCGTGGGCCGCCCCGAGCTGCGCGAGGACGAACGCTTTGCCACGCTGGCCGCGCGCGTGCGCAACCACACCGTGGTGTTCGGCGAACTCGAACGCGCCACCGGCGCGCGCACCACGGCCGAATGGGTCGCGGCCTTCCGCCAGGCCGACATTCCGGCGATGCCGATCCAGACACTGCAGCAGCTGCCCGACGATCCGCAGTTGAAGGCCAGTGGCCTGTGGCACGACGCCGAGCACCCGACCGAAGGCACGCTGCGCTTTCCCGGCGTGCCGTTCACGCTCTCGGCCACGCCTGGCGGCGTGCAGCGGCTTGCGCCGTCGCTGGGGGAGCACACGGACGAGGTGCTGGGGGAGTTCGGGTTCGAACGCGCGGCGGTCGATGCGCTGGTGACCGCCGGCGTGGTGGCGCGGGCCTGAGGTCTATTCGAGCTTCAGGTTCATGTCCTTGATCAGCCGCGACCACAGCAGGTTCTCGCGCCGCACCGCGGCCATCAACTCACCCGGCCCTTCACCCGAAGGCTCCAGCCCCAGGCCGATCATGCGTTCCTGAAGATCAGGCTGCGCCACGGCCTGGCGCACCGCGCCGGCGAGCTTGTCGATGGCCGGCTGCGGCGTGCCGGTGGGCGCGAAGAAGCCCCAGAAGCCGCCGTGCTCGTAGCCCTTGAAGCCCTGCTCGGTGAAGGTGAGAATCTGCGGCGCGAGCGGCATGCGGCGGGTGCCGAAGACGCCCAGCAATTTCGCGCGGCCCGACTTCGCGTGCGGCAGCGCCTCGCCCATGGTGACGAAGCCGCCCTGCACCTGGCCGCCGAGGATGTCGATCATCAGCGGCGCGCCGCCCTTGTAGGGCACGTGCGTCATCTGCAGGCCCTCGTCGCGCATGAGCTTCTCGCCGTAGAGGTGGCCCGACGAGCCCTGCCCCGCCGAGCCGAAGCTCAGCTTGCCGGGCTGCGCCTTGGCCATGGCGACGAACTCGCGCATGCTCTTCGCGGGCACGCCCTCGCCCACCGCGAACACGAGCAGGCCGTAGTTCGACAGCGACACGGGCGCGAAGTCCTTGAACACGTCGTAGCCGGGCTTGGCCATCAGCAGCGGCGCGAGCACGAAGGAGTTGACGGCGAACAGCAGCGTGTGGCCGTCGGCCGGCGCCTTGGCCACGAAGGACGCGGCAATGGCACCGTTGGCGCCCGGCTTGGGGTCGATCAGCACCGGCTGGCCCAGCGGCTTGGCGATGCGCTCGCCGATGGTGCGCGCGATGCCGTCGACCAGCCCGCCGGCGGCCGACGACACGATCACCTTGATCGGCTGGGTCGGGTAGGCGTCGGCCGCCTGCGCCTTCGGCAGGGCACCGAGCGCGGGGGCGAGCAGTCCGCTCGCGCCCCATTGCGCGAATCGACGTCGTTGCAGCATGGAAGATGTCTCCTGTTGGTTTTCTTGACGATGAAAGTCGGTCAGCCCGCCGCGCCCCACACGGCCAGCGCATCGAGCGCCTCGACCGTGCGGCCGTCCACCCGCAGCGGGTTGACTTCGAGCGAGACCAGTTCGGGGCCGAGCGCGAGCGCCGCGTTGCCGATGGCGGCCACGGCTTCGGCGATGGCGTCGCGGTCGGCCGCGGGTGCGCCGCGCCAGCCGTCGAGCAGGCGCGCACCGCGCAGCTCGGCCAGCATGTCCTTCACCTCGGCGGGCGTCACGGGCAGCAGGCGCAGGCTGGTGTCGCGCAGCGCCTCGACCCAGATGCCGCCGAGCCCCACGGCGAGCGCCGGGCCCCACTGCGGATCGCGCACGGTGCCGACGAACAGTTCGAGCCCGCCCTGACGCATCGGCGCGACGAGGATGCCGTCGATCTCGGCCTCGGGCCGCGCGGCACGCACGCGCGCGTCCATCGCCTGCCAGGCCGCGCGCACCGCGTCGGCACCCTGCAGGTTCAGCGCCACGCCGCCGACCTCGGTCTTGTGCGCGATCTGCGCCGAAGCGATCTTCAGCACGACCGGGCCGCTGAGTTCGTCGGCAAAACGCGCGGCCTCGTCGGCGCTGCGCGACAGCCGCACGGGCACCACCGGCACGCCACGCTGCGAGAGCCACTCGAGCGTCTCGCGCTCCGAACGCAAGGGCTGCGCGGGCGGCTTGGCCGACACGGCAGCAGCGACACCTTGCGCGCCTTGACGCCGGCGCAGCGTTTCGGACCAGCGACGCACCGCCCCCGCCGCGCTCATCGCATGGTGGATGCCGCAGGCGATGTGACGGATGCCGGTCTCGGCGATGAGCTCGCGCGACCGCTCGCTCACCTGCATCACGTAGTGGCTGCAGACGATGGCGGGCACCGGGCTGGCGGCCAGGCCGCGTGCGACCTGCGCGAGCACGGCGCGGTTCAGCGGCGTGTCGTTGGCCGGTGCGTTGGGCACGTCGGCCACGACGATGGCGGCGCCCAGCGCGGGGTCGCGCACCAGCGCTTCGAGCGCGTTGCCGAACAGCTCGGGCTGCAGCATGGCGGCGCCGGTCACGTCCAGCGGGTTCTGCGGCGTGCCGTAGCCCGGCAGCACCTCGCGCAGCGCAGCTTCGGTGGTGGGCGCGAGCGGCGTGAGCACCAGGCCTTCTTCCTCGGCGCGCTCGGCAAAGATCTCGCACATGCCGCCCGACATCGACACGGCCGCCAGCCCGCCGGCCGCGAAGGGCCCGGTCATGCTGGCGAAGGCGGCGGTGAACACCAGGTCTTCGATGGAGCGCACGCGCATCAGGCCCAGGCGCTGGCACATGGCGTCGAACACGCGGTCGTCGCCCACCAGCGAACCGGTGTGGGCCTGCGCGGCCTGCGCCGTGATCTCGCTGCTGCCCATCTTCAGCACGACGATGGGCTTGGCCACGGCCAGCGCGCGCTCGGCCGCGGCGGCAAAGCGCTGCGGGTCGCGCACGGTCTCGGCGAACACGGCGATGGAACGCGTGTGCTCGTCGTCCACCAGGTAGTCGATGACCTCGGCGATGTCGATGTCCGACTCGTTGCCGGTCGAGACCATGCGGCTCAGGCCGATGCCGTGCACCTGCGCCATGAACGACAGCTGCCCCGCCAGCGCGCCGCTTTGCGACACGATGCCCAGCGTGCCCGCCGGCAGCGGCTCGCGCAGCGAGGCGGTCCACACGGCCGAGCGGTCGACGAAGTTGACGAAGCCCAGGCAGTTCGGCCCCAGGATGCGCAGACCGCGCGATCGCGCCTTGGCCGTGAGCTGGCGCTGGCGCTCGCGGCCTTCCTCGCCGGCCTCGGCGAAGCCCGAGCTCAGCAGCACGGCGTTGCCGATGCCCGCGCGCTGCAGGTCGGCCAGCGCGTCGTCGAGCGCGTCTGCCGGCACCATGAGCAATGCGGTGTCGACCGGCTCGCCGATGGCCTCGGCCGAGGTGGCCGCCGCCATGCCGTGAAAGCTCCCGCCGCGCCGGTTGACCGGGTACAGCTGGCCCGCGTAGCCCAGCGTGCGCAGGCTGGCGAGCGCCGCGTTGGACCACACCGAGCGCTCGGTGGCGCCGACGAAGGCGATGGCCTTGGGGTGGAGGAAGCAGTGAAGAGAAGAAGAGGAAGAAGAAGTCATGGCAGCAGGAAGAAAGGTCGGGTTCAGTCGTCGAGCTTGATGCGCAGGTCGCTCACGAAGCGCTTCTCGTCGGCGTAGGTCTTGTGCGCCCAGGCCGTGTAGGCAGGGCTGTCCATGTAGAACCGGACGTAGTCGTTGAGGTCGAGCGTGCGCAGGAACTCGGGGTCGTCCACCGCCTTGCGAAAGGCCTCCTGCAGCGCCTGCACCACCTTCGGGTCCATGCCGCGCGGGCCGGCGATGCCCCACGAGCCGTTGGCCACCACGTCGTAGCCCAGCTCCTTCACGGTCGGCACGTTCAGCCGCGTGGGCGAGCGCGCTTCGTTGAAGGTGGCCAGCAGGCGCACGCGCCCGCCCGCCACGGCGGCGCCGAAGCCGGCCTCGGAGACCGCGTCCACATGGCCGCCCATGAGCGCGTTGTACAGCTCGGCCGCGCCCTTGAAGGGAATGAAGTTGAACTTCACGCCGGCCAGCGCGGCCAGCCGCTCCATCGACACGTGCGAGGTGCCGCCGCGCCCGGTGGTGCCGTACGACACCTCGCCCGGCTTGGCCTTGGCCGCGGCCAGCAACGCGTTCAGGTCTTTCCACGGCGCGTCCTGGCGCACCGTGATGCCCAGCGTGGCAGCCGTCACGTTGGCCACGTAGGTGAAGTCGGTGGCCGGGTCGTAGCTCACCTTCTGCAGGTGCGGCAGCCGGTACAGCGAACTCAGCATGAGCGACAGCGTGTAGCCGTCGGGCGCGGCCTTGCGCGCCATGGTGGTCGGCGCCAGCGTGGCGGCCACGCCGGGCTGGTTGAGGATCACGATCTGCTGCTTCAGCTCGCGCGAGGCCGCCAGGGCCAGCGCGCGCGCCTGCACGTCGGTGGCACCGCCCGCGGGGTACGGCACCAGCAGCGTGATCGGCTGCTTGCCGAACAGGCCCTGGGCGCGCGCCAGGAAGGGCAGCGCGGTGCCCGCGGCGGCGAGCGCGGCGCCGTGGATCAGGCGGCGGCGCGCCGGGTCGGTCGGGAAGGAATGCATGGCTTGTCTCCGGTCGGTCGAACAGTCGAATCGTTCGTTCTTCGGCGATGGTCGCGCGCAGCCCTGTGCCGGTCACCGTCGCTTCGGACGACTTTGGCCGCCAGGGCGCTTTCGATCCCGTCGCTTCCGACGATGCCGGCGCGGCGCGTCCCTTCCATACTCGGCGCACAACAACGAACCGACCGACGGAGACCGCAGTCCATGGACCTCACCCAGCCCCTGCACAAGGCCCTGCAGGAACGCCCCGGCGCCACCGCCCTCGTGTGCGGCGAGCGCCGCAGCACCTTCGCCCAGTTCGTCGACCGCGTGGCGCGGCTCGCGGCCGTGCTGCAGTCGCTGGGCCTGCAACCCGGCGACCGCGTGGGTCTGCTGGCGCTGAACTCCGACCGCTACGTGGAGTACCTCTACGCCACCTGGTGGGCGGGCGGCGTGATCAACCCCGTCAACATCCGCTGGAGCGCGCGCGAGGTCGCGTACTCGCTGGACGACTGCGACACGCGCATCCTGCTGTCCGACGCGCACTTCGGCGCCGTGGCGCAGCAGCAGCGCGAGTTCTCGCGCTCGCTGAAGACGCTGGTGCATTTCGGCGACGGCCCCGCGCCCGACGGCATGGCCGACGCCGAAGCCCTCATGGCGCAGGCGCAGCCCGTGCCCGACGCGCGGCGCGGCGGCGCCGACCTGGCCGCCGTGATGTACACCGGCGGCACCACCGGCCTGCCCAAGGGCGTGATGCTCACGCACGGCAACCTCTACACCGGCCAGCTCTCGGCCAACATGGCCGCCACGCGCCCCGCCGAGGCCGTGGGCCTGAACATGGCGCCCATGTTCCACGTGGGCGGCACCGGCCTCACGCTGCAGCTGATGATGCGGCTGTGCACGCAGGTCATCATTCCGGCCTTCGACGAAGTGAAGGTGCTCGAGGCCATCCAGAACGAGCGCGCCAGCGAGACCTTCATGGTGCCCACCATGCTCAAGCGGCTCATCGAGCACCCGCGCTTCGGCGAGTTCGACACCACGCCGCTGCAGCTGGTGCTGTACGGCGCCGCGCCCATCGACGACGCGCTGCTGCTGCAAGCCATCGACAAGCTGCCGCGCGCGGGCTTCTGCCAGCTCTACGGCATGACCGAGCTGTCGCCCGTGGTCACCGTGCTGCCCACGTGGTGCCACCAGCCCGACCAGCCGGCCGCGCGCCGCCGCTCGGCCGGGCGGCCCGTGCCCATCGCCGAAGTGCGCATCGTCGATGCCGAGGGCCAGCCCGTGCCGAACGGCACCGTCGGCGAGATCGCCGCGCGCGGGCCGATGGTGATGGCCGGCTACTGGAACAAGCCCGAGCAGACCGCCGAGGTGCTGCGGGGCGGCTGGATGCACACCGGCGACGGCGGCGTGATGGACGCCGACGGTTTCGTCTACGTGGTCGACCGGCTCAAGGACATGATCGTGAGCGGCGGCGAGAACATCTACTCGGCCGAGGTCGAGAACGCCATCACCCAGCTGCCGCAGGTCTCGATGTGCGCCGTGGTCGGCGTGCCCGACGACCAGTGGGGCGAGCGCGTGCATGCCGTGGTCGTGCTGCGCGCCGGCGAAGCCCTGAGCGCCGAGGCGCTGGTGGCGCACTGCAAGACGCTGATCGCCAGCTACAAGTGCCCGCGCAGCGTGGAATTTCGCGAAGAGATTCCGCTGTCGCCGGCGGGGAAGATGCTCAAGTACAAGCTGCGCGAGCCGCACTGGGAAGGGCGCGCGCGCAAGGTGGGGTGACGCGCCGGCGGGTGTGTCTGGGTGTGTACGGGTGTGTTTCACCTGCTTGGGGTATGGTGGCGGGCCGCCACCTGCACCCACTGCGACATGCACCGCCGCCTCCTCGCTCTCGTCCTGCCCTGCTTTCTGCTCCTTGGCCTGTCGCCCGCCTTTGCGAACGGCAGCCTGCAGTGCGACGGCCGGCCGTATGCGGTCGAGATCCAGTTCAGCCTCTCGACCGGCCAGCTGACCGAGCTGATCGTGGCGAACACCGCCTCCGGTGCCGACGAGACCGAGCGCTTCAGCCTGCAGCAGCGCTTCGTCGACCATCGCCGCCAGTTCATGCGCGCGCGCGGCACCGGCCTGGACCGTCCGCAGGTGACCGTGGCGCTGCGCGTGGCCGGCGCGACCGGCACGCTCAGCTACCGTGGCGCGCAGTACGAGCTGCGCTGCAACTGGACCGCGCTGGGCTGACCCACCCTTCACGCTTCGCATGCCGCAAGACCGCACCCTTCTCTATGCCGGACGCGGGTTCGAGGTGGCGCATGTGCGCCTGCACGCGCCGCAGGGGCCGGCGTGGAGCGACCTGTACACCGTGGCCTCGCCGCGCGTCGTCTTCCCCATCGGTCGCACGCGGCTCGACGTGCGCTCGGGCGACCACACCTGGTTGACCGACGCGCTCACCGCCATCCGCTTCGGCGACGCCACCGCCTACCGGCTGCGCCCCGAGACCGCGACCGTGCGGCACAGCCTCGTGGTCAGCGGCCATGCGTCGGTGAGCCCGGCCCACGGTGAAAGCGCCGCGGGCGTGAGCGTCTGCCTGCTGACCCCGCAGGCGCTGTACCGCATGCACGCGGCACGGCGCCAGTTGCCGGACACCGACAGCGCACAGGCCGCGACCCTCGTGGCCGCGCTCGTCGCCGAGCTGGGCAGCGCGCCGCACCAGGCGCCCTGGCATGGCGCCGTCGCGCGCGTACGGCAGCTGCTGCTGTCCGAAGGCAGCGGCCCGGGCGCGCGGCCTGCTCTCTCGCTGGACGAACTGGCCGAGGCCGTGTCGCGCTCGCCCTTTCACCTGGCGCGGCGCTTTCGCCAACAGACCGGCCTGAGCCTGCACCAGTACCGCCAGCACCTGCGGCTGGCCTCGGCGATGGAGCGGCTGGCCGACGGCGAGCGCGACCTCGCCGGCCTGGCGCACGACCTGGGCTACTGCAGCCAGAGCCACCTGGGCGCCGTGTTCCGGCGCGGCGTCGGCGTCACGCTCGGCGAGGCCCGCCGCGTGCTCGGGCCGGCCGGCGCAGCAGGCGCACGAATCTGATAGCTTTCGCGCCGGCCGGGCCACAGACTGGCCCGATGACGACATCGCCTCGCACCCTCTGGACCGGCGCGCTCGCCGCGCTGGCCGCCGCGCTCATCGGCAGCGCCTGGCAGCTGCTGTCGCGCCACGGCGTGACCGCCACCGCGCTCGGGCCGATGGACCTCGCGCTGCTGCGCTACGGCATTCCCGCGCTGCTGCTCAGCCCGCTGTGGCTGCGCGGCAGGCTCGTGCCGCCGGGTGCGTCGCGCGGCGCACTCGTGCTGCTCGTCGTTGGCAGCGGCCTGCCCTTCGGCCTGCTGGTGCTGGCCGGTGCGCAGTGGGCGCCCGCCAGCCACATGGGCATCTTCATGGCCGGCAGCCTGCCGCTGTTCACCGCGCTGGGCGCGTGGGTCTACCGGGGCGAGCGCGTGCACGGCCTGCGCCTGCTCGGGCTGGCCGGCATCGCCGTCGGCATGGCCGTGTTCGCGGCGGGCAGCTTCGGCGAGGGCTTGCGCCAGCAGCACTGGCGCGGCGACCTGCTCTTTCTGCTGGCGGCCCTGTTGTGGACCGTCTACTCCCTGGCCTTCGGCCGCTGCGGCATGAGCGCGTGGCAGGGCGCGGCCTTCGTCAACGGGGCGTCGACCCTGCTGCTGTTGCCGCTGCTGTGGCTCGCCGGCCCGCCGCGACTGTTCGCCGCGCCGTGGACCGACATCGCGATGCAGGCCGCAGGGCAAGGCGTGGTCGCCGGCCTGCTGGGGCTGGTCGTCTACGGCGTGGCGATCACGCGGCTGGGCGCCGCACGCGCCGCGCTGTCGTCCGCGCTCGTGCCTGTGCTGACCACGCTCGGCGCGGCCTGGTGGATGAACGAGCCCGTCACGCGCCCCGCGCTGCTGGCGCTGTCGTTCGTGGTGCCCGGCGTCGTGCTCGCGAGCGGCGCGCTGCGGTGGCCGGTGCCAGCGCCACGCGACAGCCAACGACAGGCCCCGGGGCAGAATGCGGCGGCGTCCTTGCCCACTTCCGAAAGCACTCGCCCATGAAGAAAAAGATGAATCGCCTTCGCACCGCCGCACTCGTGGCCGCCTCGTTCGCGTCGCTCTTCGCCTTCTGCGGCGCGGGCTGGGCGCAGCGACCGGAGCCGCAGCAACAGCCGCAAGCACAGCAGCAGCAGCAGCAGCCGCTGCAACGCAGCGTCGTGCGCGTGCCCACGCCCTTCGTCGAGAACGGCGCGCCCGTCACGCTCGAGATGGTCATCTACAAGCCCGACGGCGCCGGCCCGTTCCCCACCGTCGTGTTCAACCACGGCTCCACCGGCATCGGCAACGACCCGGCCTTGTTCAAGCAGACCTGGGCGCCCGAGCGAACCGCCCGCTGGTTCACGCAGCGCGGCTGGCTCATCGCCTATCCGCAGCGGCGCGGACGCGGCCAGTCGGACGGCCTGTACGACGAAGGCTTCACCGCCAAGCGCGAGCACTACAGCTGCGAGCCCGCCATCGCCCTGGCCGGCTTCGACCGCGCCGTGGCCGACCTCGACGCCGCCGTCGCGTGGCTGCAGCGCGACCCCGACGTCGACACCCGCCGCATGGAAATCGCAGGCCACTCGCGCGGCGGCATCCTCGCCGTCGCCTACGCGGGCCTGCACCCCGACATGTTCCAGGGCGTCATCAACTTCGTCGGCGGCTGGATGGGCGACAAGTGCCCCGGCAACGCCGCCGACGCCATCAACCCCGCCACCTTCCGCCGCGGCGCGGCCTTTGCCAAGCCCACGCTGTGGCTCTACGGCGAGAACGACCCGTTCTACGCGATGTCGCACAGCCGCAAGAACTTCGAAGCCTTTCGCGAGGCGGGCGGCAAGGGGCGCTTCGAGAGCTTCACGCTGGAGGGCGGCGCGAGCGGGCACGGACTGCTCGGGCAGCAGGGGCTGTGGGGGAAAGAGGTGGAGGCGTATCTGGCGGCGCCTTGAGGTGGTGCGGCACCGTCGTGCGCTAACGACGCAGATCGGCGGCTGCGGCGTTCAGTTGCGCGATGAAGTCGGGCAGCGGAATGCGAGAGCCCAGGCTTCCGTCTTTCGCGGGGAACGCAACGCAGAGCTGGTCCCGGCCTTCCTCGCGATCGAGCAGCAGCAAGAACTGGTCATCGAAACTCAGCTCCGCGACGAGGTGCTCATGCGCCGTGTCGCTCAGGATGGTGGTTTCCCATTTCTCGTTTTTCATGTCTGCTTTTCGGATGAAAGGTGACGATGCCGTGCACTGCGGGTTGAGGCCCAGCAGGGCCAGATGATAGGTCTGCAGGTCTGCAAATCCACCCTCGCACGAGCAGCACTGGCCATGGCTATACTGCGCCGGTCACGTCCACACAGGGCGTGATCGGGATTGGCGTCCCGATGAAATCACTGCGACGTAAAAGCCGCAGCCACCCCGCAGGGTCTGCGGCTTTGTCGTTCGTGCTTCCTGTTTAGGCGGCTCGATGGGCGGGCGCGAGCCCGGCCGGTTTCACGCAAGTGGTTTCCCGGTACGCCAACCCGTCGAGCTGCCGCCCTCAATTGGCGTTGGGTGCGTCGGTTTCAGCAAACCGAAACCCTTGGAGGCCATTCATGGCTGCATCTGCATCTCCCCGCGTGTGCGCGCACGCGTCTTTGCTTTCTCCATCTTCTGAAGAAACCGCCAGTGCCGAATCGCTCGCGCTGCAGGCGTGTGATGACGTCGACAGTCTTCATGCGGTGCAACGGGCCTACGCGTGTATCGAGAAGCTCATCGTTCCGCAGCGTGTGGGGGATACGGAAGAGGTCTTTCCGACGCGCACGGAGTTGGGGGCGTTGGTGCGGTTGGTGAATGAGGAACTGCAGCGGCGGATCGAAGCTGCCGATGCCACGACTCAATCACTGCGTGCAGCTCTTGGTGAAGGCGGCGTGCAATGAACGCCTCGCGTTCCACCTCGACCGCGCGCGCGAATGTCAGTGCTGCGGTATGCCAGAAGATCAACTCAATCGCGAAACGGCGGCGGCGATTTCTGCCTCGCTCTTTGACAGGAACTGCTCGAACTCACGCATCCAGTCGTCTAGCGCTGGCTGAACACTCTCAGTCCACTGAATCTTCGCAAGAGGCCCTATCACCAACACCGTACCGTCTTCTTTGCACACGTCAGATTCAATCGCCATCTGCTTGTCGTCGCCCCGGATATCCACCGTGATCGCGAGCTCTTCGCCATCAACACGCCGCCGGAAGGCCAGGTACGCCCTGAGCAAGAACGCTTCATTGCTGGTACGTCTCACATCGCGAATCACGGATGAATCGCGCATCGCAATCTTCCCCGCGAGCGCGGAAAGTGTGGTTTGAAGACGAAGCCACAGGGCCTCAATGAGGGCTCCACGGGCGTGCAACCCCTCGCGGCTCACGATGACTCCCAACGACGCGAAGAACGGGGAGAACTTCTTCGACATCTCATCGTCCCGTTGCAGGGTCCCGCGATCAGCGTAGAGCGACCGTTCGGTTTTTAGGTCGATAGATTCAATCTCGTAGTCACCACTTTCCCAGACCGTGATCCGACCTAGCGCTGTTGGTGCATCGACATCCAGGCGTGCCGAGCGATTCGCCGACGGCTCGCTTTCGGTCAGTCGCACATCGATGTCCTTTGGCCCCCGGGCTCGGTCTGCCTGAACCGTTTGCGCCCAGTCCACGAATCCTCTCAGCATCATTTCTCCAATATGAGCACTCGGACTCGTTCCTCGGAGAAGACCTCTGTCCGGTGCCGATTCATCACTGTTCTTTGCCACTGCCCGCTTCGGCGCTCAGGGAACCGTCACCCTCAACTGAAGTGGAATGGAGCCTGACTCCAATACTTCTACTGCTTCACCCTGAGCAAGATGTTGCTGCCAGATTTGACGACCAGATAGGGATGCTCATACGTGACCATGGGGTCTTCTTTGATTTCTCTCGATGTCCCTAGATTCGCCATCGCGATCAAGTCACACACGGCGCCACCACTGGCACAGGAATAGAACCAGCCGTCAAGTTGCCCTATACCTGAACCCCTCGGCGCATAGAGAGCATAGATATCCGCACTTCGCCCAGTTGGAAGTTTGACGCTGTAGCGCCTCTCTACATGCGAGGAATAGATCTTGTCGATCCAAGTGCCTGCCTCCTTGAGGCTGCCAACACGTACGGGCGCATCCTGAGCTGCGGCACAGAAGGACATCAGCACAAGCGAGATCACCGCTAGTTTGGCAAACATACAACTCCACATTGTGTTGGATAGGTTGATGGTGGTACCGGTGAGCCGCCAAGTGACTTTGCGGGCCGGTTTCCCTGCTTGTCAGACCAAGTTCCATCTGCATCCTGACGATACCAATGGTAGTCACCGCGACCTTGAGAAATACTGGTCGGTCGAATGAAGAGTTGTGCGCCGTGGTACCCAGCGGGGCAGGACTGATCTGCTCGCGGAGCGACGCCTCCATCCCGACGCACTGCATCAAGCGTATCGCCGCAGTTGGGGTTGAAACCTGAGATGCCTGCACCAGATGGCTCGCCAGGATCAGTGCCACCGACCCCTCGCAGCGGACCACCCGATCTCATGCCGGGTCTGTTGAGCGCATAGGCATAGCAGTTGTTCTGCCACCGCCAAGCCTCGCTGTCGTTGTACCTGGGATCGAACATCGGCGCAGAGCGGTTGCTGCTCGGGCCCCACTGGCCATCGCCCCAGCGATCAAGCCCAAACGGATCAACAAATCTCAGTGAATTTGCGTCGACGTAGCCAAACCGATTCCATCCGCCATCTAGGCCAATCGGATCTGGCTGGCTGTATCGCCCAGTCCTACTGTCATAGCTTCGGAAGTAGTTGTAGAACAACCCCGACTCCTCATCTGCATACTGCCCCGGATACCGCAGGTTGAACTTCACCTCCGACACGCCCGTGGTGCCCGGATTCGGCGTCACATCCAAGTCCGCGAACCGATTCCTCGCCGTCGTCGGCTTGTCTTCCCCGAACGCGCTGTAGCCCCACTGCCAGACCGCTTGCCCGCTCACATCGGTGAGCTTGCGCGGCGTGTTCAGGTGGTCGCTGTGCACGGCGTAGGTGATGCCGTTGATCACCGCTGCGATCGGCATCGGGCCGTTGGCCGTCGGCAGGTAGATGTACTGCGCCTGCCCGCCGCTATTGGTGCCGCCGCTGCCCACCTCGGCGATCAGCGTGCCTTGCTCGTCGTAGACATACGTGTAGCCCTGCTGCTCGGCCTGGTTCGTCGCGGGGCTCCACAGCCGGGTGAAGAACGCGATCAGGCTTTGCATGAAGCCCGGGTCGGCCTCGTCGCCCTGGCTCGGTGGGTACAGCGGCTCGGTCTTGAACACGCGTTGGCCCAGCGCGTTGTGTGCGTAGCGCGTGGTCGGACTGATGTCGGTGGCGCCCGTGGTGGCGGCGGCCAGCCGGCCCTCGGCGTCGTAGGCGTAGCTGCGCAGGCCGTCGGTCACGAGGTCGCCGTTGGCGTTGTAGCCGTAGGTGACGCTGGTGTTGCTCGCGCCGTTGATGGTTTGCGCAAAGCCCGTCAGACGGTTGCTTGCGGCGCCCACGGTGTAGGTGCGCTGGGTACTCTGGCCGCCGAGCACGCGCGTGCTGCTCGCGCGGTTGCCGTTGGCGTCGTAGCCGAAGCTGGCGGTGTTGCCCGTGGCGTCGAAGCCGGTGATGCGACCGACCGGGCTGTAGCCGACGCTCCAGGTGACGTTGCTGTTCGCGACGGTGGCGTGCGTCGGGTCGGCATCGCCGGGGCGGTACAGGTTCTGCGTGAGGCTGGTGATGCGGCCCGCGGCGTCGTACACGTAGCTGCTGAATTCGGTGCCGGTGAGCCGGCCCGCGGTGTCGTACACGCGGCTGGCGGCAACGGACGCGGGTGGTACGGCGGCAAAGGCCCATTGCCACGCGGTGGGCTGGCCGAGCGGGTTCCATGCGATACCGGTGACGAGCGGGCTGCCGTTCCAGTTCAGGCCGGCGAGGCGGCCGGTGGCGTCGTACAGGTGGGTGAGCGTGGCGCCGTTGGGGTAGCCGATGCTGGCCAGCGTGCCGTTGGCGTTGTAGCCGTAGCTCACCTGCTGCACGCCACCGTTTGCGAGCGTCTGCTTCTTGAGCGTGACGCGTCCGAAGGCGTCACGTGTGTACTCGGTGGTGCCGCTGCGGTCGATGACTTCCGAGAGGTAGCCCTTGCTGGTGGCCGTGAGGTCGTAGCGCAGCGTGGTCGTCTTGCCATCGGCGAAGACGAGGCTGGTCGGCCGGCCGAGCAGGTCGCGCGCGATGGTGGTGGCCTGCCCCATGGCGTCGGTGATCTGGCTGGGCAGGCCGAGGCTGTCGTACTGGGTGCTGGCACCGCCCGTGTCGGCGCTGGTCTCGGCCGTGGCGTTGCCCTGTGCGTCACGGGTGTAGGCGGTGGCCACGCCCTTGAAGTCCTTGGCCTCGGTGACGGCGTCGAGGGCGTTGTACTTCAGCGTGGCCGTGGCATTGGCCGCGTCGGTCACCGCCTTGACGCGGCGCAGGCTGTCGAGGCCGTACTGGGTGCTCTGGTTGAGGCCGTTGGTGGTGCGGGTCAGCTCGCCGTTGGCGTCGTAGCCGAAGGTGTGGGCCTGATTGGCGCCGTCAGTGGAAGCCGAGAGGCGGTTGATGTTGTTGACGGTGCGCGCCACGCTCCAGGCCACGTTGCCCGCGCTGTCCTTGATCTGCTCGGCGGTGCGGTTGCCCATGCCGTCGAGCGTGTAGCTGCCGCTCTCTCCGCGGTTGCTGCTCCAGCCCGTGAGGCGGTGAGCGGCGTCGTAGGTGTAGGTGAGCACGAGGCCGCTGGGCAGCGTCACCGATTCGACGGTGCCGAAGGGCTTGTAGGTCAGCGTGGTGGTCTGTGCACCGGCAAGGCCCGCGCCGACGGTCTGGGTCAACAGGCGGTCGCGCAGGTCATACGTGTAGGTGGTGACGAGGCCATTGGGGGCGGTGGTGCTGGCTACGCGGTTGGCGTTGTCGTAGGTGGAGGTGGTGACGTGGCCCAGCGCGTTGGTCGATGTGAGGGCGTTGCCCCGGGTGTCATAGGTGTAGCTCGTGACCGCACCGTTGGGTTCCGTGGCTGTGGCCACCAACTGCTGGGCGTTGTAGGTCCACTGCCAGAGCTGAGCCTTGTTCGTGGCGGTGTCAGTGACGGTTTTGGAAAGCGTGTTGCCGACGGTGTCGTAGGTGTAGGCGGTGGTGCGGCCGGGTTCGGTGACCAGTGCGGGGAGCGAGAAGGTGGGATGCCACTGGGTCGTGGTGGTGCGGGCATCGGGGGTGCCGGATGCTTGAACGGCGGTGGTCGGCAGGCGGCGGGCAACGTCCCAGGAGATGGTGGTGATGGCCCCCTTGAAGTCGGTCTCTCTAGTGATGAGCCCATTGGCATCTTGGACGCGGCTGGAGGCATCGGACTCGCCGAGGCCCGAAGGAAGGGAGCCGCTGGTGACGGCGAGCTTACCCTTGGTGGTGCTGTAGTTGTAGGTACGGGTGGTGCCCAGCGGATCGAGGATCGAAGCGGAGCCCGCGCTTGGATAGCTGACTTGGTAGCGGTCAACCGTTCCGGCCAGTGCCGAATCGATGGCGCGGCCTTGGCTGTCGTAGGCGAAGGTGGCGAAGCGTGCGCCTGTCTCGTCGAGGATGCCGGTGAGGGCATGAGGGAACGCGGTGTTCTCGTACAGGAAGCTGCGGACCTTGGCGTCCGGGTAGGTGACGACCGACAGCCGGCCTGCGGTGTCATAGGCGTAGGCGATGACGCGCAGGTCGGACGTCGTGACGCTCACGAGCTGACCTGCGGGGTTGTAGCCCAGAGTCAATGCGCGACCGAAGCCGTTGCTGATGGTGGCGAGTTGGCCCGCGCTGTTGTAGGTGTAGACGGTAGCCCAACCGTTGCGCGGGGCGAGGGTCTGCAGCTTGCCATCGGCGGTGAAGCTCAGGATGGCGTCGTCGTCGGCACGGTGGTACGACCAAGAGCCATTGGCGTTCTGGTTGAGCGTATCGGCGCTATTGGTCGCGCTCCAGATCATGGCGCCGGAGGCCTTGAAGAAGGTGCGAAGAAAACCTTCCCCACTGGTGATGGAGACTGCGTTCGGACTGACGGTAGGGGTCGCCGCCAGCGCCGTGGTGTGGTTGTGCGTCCAGGCTTTGCCGAGCGTTCCTGCCGCGCGATCTGCGTCGCTTCCCCAGGTGCTGCGGTAGGTCCGAACAAGGGAGAGAGGTGAAGAGCCACCGTCCGTAAAGTCATTTTCCGAGCGGAACTTCTCAGCGGTGGCCGGACGAATAGGGTTGACGGTCTGCATTCCGGCAACGGCTTCAGGCTTCTTACAGGAGGGTGCAGCCGGAGCAGAGACCTCGGCAACGGCCTTCACGCAGGCGGTTTGACTAGGGTCTTCCTGAAAAAGCGGCCCGCACTTACACCCTCCGCTCACCGCAGTGCTGTTCGCAGGACAGGATGACTCATAAGGAGAAATAAAAGCGTCATTCGTGTAGGTATCGCGACCATTCTTGTATTGGATACGGCAAATGCCCCACTGATGGACAGGCGTAGAAACAACAGACACCGACAGGACAACAATCGGCGCGCCCCACGTAGCAGCGAGAGCCGAACAAGCCGCATCCGGCGTCGCAGCGACAGGGCCGTTATCAACCCTGTAAATCAAGGTCTTAGGCACCAACGCGTGCGCAGAGCCCGCGAGCAGTAAGAGCACCGCTGCAATCAGGCGGAGAAGATGGACTCTAAGGTCGTGATGCTGACGAACAAGCCCATGTAGTTGACCTCTATGAAGGTCTCGACGTGAGCCACTTGAAGAAACCGAACCTGCCGCAGGTACATCACAACCCCGAGCAAGCAACGGTCTGAAGAGGCGTAGCTGGAAAGTCTGTTCTGCGTAACTCATCCCACTGCGCAGGATGCTCTGCGCATCCGCTCGAAGTTTTCTCATTGCATCTCCCCTCATGCTTTTTCGTTTGCGTGACTGAACATCTGCGGGCTGTTCTTGCCAGGCCGCAGCGATCAGTTTTTGCACAGCCGATCACCCCCTCAGGTGAAGCACGCCGCTACTCAATGCGACCCGTACAAGTTGTTTCAAGATAGCCGAAAGGCCGCAAGCAAACAACGATGGACTGACGCCATGCGACTCAGCGCCGAACTCCTGAAACTAAAAGTACGCCGAAGCCTTCAGCACCTGTTGTCCGCAAGCGACTGAAATCACAAACTACGCGGCTTCGCATTTGTGTCCCCAAATTGAGCACAATCCCCCCATGCCAAACATCGCCTCCATCCTCAAAGCCGAAATCTCCCGTGTCGCTCGCAAGGAAGTGCGAGCGGAAATCGAAACCCTCAAGAAGGCCTCCGTCGCGCACCGCGCATCGATTGCCGACTTGCGCCGTCAGGTGAGCGCGCTCGAAAAAGAATTGCGCAAGGTCGCCAAGGGTTCCGCGCGCCAGGCGCCGGCCGCCGCCGGTGCTGCAGGTGACGACGCCGACGCGGGCGGCCCCAAGCGCCGCTTCAGTGCCAACCGGCTGGCCGCGCACCGCGCCAAGCTCGGGCTGTCCGCGGCGATCTACGGGCAGTTGGTCGGCGTGTCAGGCCAGACGATTTATCACTGGGAACAAGGCAAGGCACGCCCGCGTGCGGCGCAGCTGGAGCGACTGGCCGCGGTGCGGGAACTCGGGGCGCGCGAGATTGCTGAGCGGCTGGAAGCGCGGTAAGCAAGTCACCCGCCGCACACCATGAAACTCGGCTACACCATCGTCTACGTTCCCGACGTCGCCCAGTCGCTGAAGTTCTTCGAGCAAGCCTTCGGCCTGCCCACGCGCTTCCTGCACGAATCAGGCACTTATGGCGAACTCGAAACTGGCGAGACCACGCTGGCGTTCGCCGCGCACGCGCTCGGCGATTCCAACTTTCCGGGCGGGCATGTCGCCGCTTCGGAATCCGTGCAACCGCTGGGCATGGAACTGGGCCTCGTGACGCCCGACGTGCCCGCCGCGCACAGCCGCGCGCTCGCGGCCGGCGCCACGCAGCTGTCGGCACCGGTGACCAAGCCCTGGGGGCAGGTGGTCTCGTACGTGCGCTGCCCCGACGGCACGCTGGTCGAGCTGTGCTCGCCCATCGGCGGCTGACGGGCGCCCTGCCCTGCACCAGCCGGTTCGCTACCGGCTAGTCGATCAACGCCATCGCCCGCCGCGCAAACCCCGCGGCCTGCGCGCCCACCTGCACCGCATCTGCCGCCGCCGCGCTGCCGCTCTTCGCACGCGCCGCGATGCCTTCGAGGATCACGGCGAAGCGGAACAGCGAGAACGCCAGGTGGAAGTTCGTCACCGGCTCGGCGCAGCCGCCGGCCTGCTGGTAGTGGGCGACGTACTCGGCCTGCGTGGGAATGCCTTCGGCCGCGAGGTCGATGCCCTGCATGCCTTCGAACTCGTCGGCGCCGGTGTGCCAGGCCATGCAGTTGTAGGCCACGTCGGCCAGCGGGTGGCCCAGGGTGGACAGCTCCCAGTCGAGCACGGCGATCACGCGCGGCTCGGTGGGGTGGAACATGAGGTTGCCGAAACGGAAATCACCGTGCGCGATGGTGGTCTGGTCGCCCGGCGGCAAATTGGCGGGCAGCCAGGCGATGAGGCGCTCGATGTTGGCGTCTTCGCGCGTGCGCGAGGCCTCCCACTGGCGGGTCCAGCGGGCGATCTGGCGCTGGAAGAAGTTGCCGGGGCGGCCGTAGTCGGTGAGGCCGACGGCGGCAAGGTCGACCGCGTGCAGGCGCGCCAGGGCCTCGGCCATGGCGAAGTAGTACGCGCGGCGCTCGGCGGGCGCGATGCCGGGCAGCGCGTAGTTCGACAGCACGCGGCCTTCAAGCTTGTCCATGACGTAGAAGGGCGTGCCCACCACGGCGCGGTCGTCGCAGTACAGCACGGTGCGCGGCACGGGCACGTCGGTGGCGGCCAGGGCGCGCAGCACGCGGTACTCGCGGTCGACCGCGTGGGCCGAGGGCAGCAGCTCGCCGGGCGGCTGCTTGCGCAGCACCAGCGCGCGGTTGTCGAAGTCGACGAAGAAGGTGGGGTTCGACTGCCCGCCGCCGATGCGCGCCAGGCGCATCGGGCCTTCGAGCTCGGGCAGCGCCTGCCGCAGATGGCGCTGCAGGCGGTCGGCGTCGAACTCGATGCCTGCGGTGGTGGCGTCTGCAACGGCGCTCATGGCCGACGAAACACGGGCTCGCGTTTCTCCAGGAAGGCCTTCACGCCTTCGGCGAAGTCGGGCCGGTCGATCAGCTCGCGCTGGCGCTCGGCCTCGTGGCGCATCTGGCCGACGAGCGACTGGCTCGCGGCCGATTCGTACACGGCGCGGATCTCGTGCGCCGCGTGTGCAGGCAGGCGCGCGAGCCGCTGCGCGACGGCCACGGCCTGGGCGCGCAGTTCGGCGTCGTCCACGCAGGCCCACACGAGGCCCCATTGCGCGGCCTGTTCGCCCGACAGGCGCTCGCCGAGCAGCGACATGCCAATGGCTCTTGCGCGGCCCACGAGCCGCTCGAGGAACCAGGTGGTGCCCAGGTCGGGCACGATGCCCAGGCGCGGCATGAAGGGCAGGTAGAAGTAGGCCGATCGCGCCACCAGCACGACATCGGCAGCCAGCGCCACGCCCACGCCGGCGCCCGCGGCGGGGCCGTTGATGGCGTTCACCACGGGGAAGGGCATGCTGCGCAGGTCTTCGATGAGGCGGTTCGACATCGCCTCCATCGCGTCGGCCGTGCGCTGGCCCAGGCTGCCGGGCGCAGTTGCGTCCATGCTGCCCAGGTCGGCGCCCACGCAGAACGATTTGCCGACGCCGGTGAGCACCACGGCGCGCACCTCGCCTTCGTCGCGCAGTTGTGCGAGCCGTTGGCGCAGGGCCTCCTGCAGCGGCACGGTGAGCGGGTTGAGCCGCTTGGGAATGTTGAAGCTGAGGATGGCGACGTCGCCGTCGCGTTCGTACAGAAGGGGGTCCTGGTCGTCAGGCTGGCTCATGGGTGGGCTCCGAAGGGCGTGAGTAGAAACAGGGGGTTCACTTCATGTTCAGCGCGGGCCCGACCGGGTCGAGGTCCACGCCGTTGAAGCGAACGGGCTGCATCGATGCATAGGCGTGCAGGTCGGCGGCCGAATTGGCCATGGCCACGCCGGGCAGCAGCATCGAGATGCGCGGGCTCTTGAGGGTGCTGGCGGCCACGCGCACGCTCTCGCGCGTGGGGTTGGCGCCGGCCTCGCGCAGCACGTGCGCCATGAGCTGCGCCACGATGTAGCCCGACACGCCGCTGCCGTTGCTCGGGTCGACGCCGCTGGCGTGGGTCTTGAGCAGCTCGAGGTACTCGAGCACCTCGGGGTCGCGGCTCCAGCGCGGGCTCATGGGCTCCTTGTAGACGGCGAGCGCGACCACGCCCTTGGCCTTGTCGGCGCCCGCGGGCTCGAAGGCCATCTTCACGGAGGCGGCGGCAAAGTTGAGATAGCGGTCGGGCGTCCAGCCGACGTCGGCGACCTTGCGGATGGCCTGCGCGGCGGTGCGCGCGGTGGCGGCCATCACGAGCACGTCGGCACCCGACGACTTGAGCTGCACCACCTGCGAGTCGACGGTGGGGTCGGTCACCTCGAAGGTGGCCTGCGCCACGATCCTGGCCTTGCCCTGCTTCGACAGGCCTTCCTGCAGGCCCTTGAGCACTTCGCGCCCGAGGTCGTCGTTCTGCATGAGCACGGCGATCTTCGCGTCGGGCCGGTTCTCGATGATGTGGCGCGCGAACACGCGGCCCTCGCCCTGGTAGCTGCCGAGAAAGGGCACGGTCCACGGGTACTTGGCGGCGTCGTCGAACTGCGAGGCGCCCGACTGCACGAACAGCTGCGGCACCTTCTTGGCGTTCATGTAGCGCTGGATGGCCATGTTGGGCGCGGTGCCCAGGTTGCCGAAGATGGCGAGCACCTGGTCTTCCTCGACCAGGCGGCGCGCCACCTCGACGGTCTTGGGCGGCGAGTACTGGTCGTCGTAGATCAACAGGCGCACCTTGCGCCCGTGGATGCCGCCCTGCTCGTTGAGTTTCTTGAAGTAGGCCTCGGCCACCTTGCCGACCACCGAGTAGCCCGACACGGGCCCCGACAGCGGCATGGGCATGCCCAGCACGATCTCGGCGTCGCTCACGCCGGCTTCGGGCTTCTTCTGGGCCAGGGCCGGCAGGCTGATGCAGAGCGTGGCAAGGCCAGCGGCCAAGGTGGTGCGGCGGGAAAGCAAATGAACCATGTCGCGTGTCTCCTTCTGTGTTGCTGAGTGGCTTGCGTCGTCAGTCGTCGGGAAAGCGGTTCAGGCGGAGGTGGCCCGGTTCGGCCCCATGTAGCCGA
This sequence comes from Variovorax sp. GW531-E2, assembly GCF_059423125.1. Classification (NCBI taxonomy): domain Bacteria; kingdom Pseudomonadati; phylum Pseudomonadota; class Betaproteobacteria; order Burkholderiales; family Comamonadaceae; genus Variovorax; species Variovorax sp. GW531-E2. Next base: position 38,968 of record NZ_JBWKXQ010000030.1, read on the forward strand.
AGAGGTGGCCGGCCACCTTGCGCATCTGGATCTCTTCCGATCCCTCGGTGATGCGGTAGCGGCGGTGGTGGCGGTAGATGTGTTCGAAGGGCTTGTGGCGCGAGTAGCCGATGCCGCCGTGCACCTGCATCGCGCGGTCGGCGGCCTCGCACACGAGGCGGTTGGCCCAGTAGTTGCACATCGAGACCTTGTCGGACAGCTGCTTCTCGACCTGCGGCTTGGGCATCTGGTCCATCTGCCACGCGGTCTTGCGGATCAAGAGGCGCAGCATCTCGACCTGCGTGGCCAGCTCGACCAGCGGAAACTGGACGCCCTGGTTGCGCGCCAGTTCTTCGCCGAAGGGCTTGCGCTCGCGCGCGTACTTGACGCTCTCGCGCACGCAGTAGTCGGCGGCGCCCAGGCTCGACGCGGCCTGGCGGATGCGGTTCTCGTGCACGAAGTGCTGGGCAATGGCCAGGCCGCCGTCGAGCGGGCCGAGCACGGCGTCTTCGGGCACCCACACGTTCGTGAAGCTCACGCGCGGGTGGTCGGTGGGCATGTTGAAGGTCCAGAGGTACTCCTCGATCTTCACGCCCTCGGCCTGCGCGGGCACCAGCAATGCGCTGATGCCGCGCGCGTCGCCGTCGCGCCCGCTGGTGCGCGCGAACAGCACGCAGTGCGTGGCGGTGTGCATGCCGGTGGTCCACATCTTTTCGCCGTCGATGCGAAAGCCGGCGCGGCCGTGGCGTGCCTCGGGCACGGCGCGGGTTGCCATGTGGGTGGCGTCGGAGCCGTGCTGCGGCTCGGTGAGGCCGAAGGTGAGGCGCACGCGCTCGTCGAGCATGCCCTGGATGAGTTCGTCGCACTGCGCGGGCGTGCCGAAGTCACGGATGGCCAGCACGAAGGGGTTGTTGGCGACGATCGAGTGTTCGTTCTGCAGGTCGTTGTGCAGGCCCAGGCCGCGCGCCGCAAAGTGCTCGCGGATCACGGCCATCCAGAGGTTGCTGCCGTCGCGCCCGCCGAATTCGGCGGGCAGCGCAAAGCGCAGGTGGCCCGCGCGGTCGGCGCGGTGGCGCGCCTCGGCCAGCAGCGCCTCCCACTCGGGACGCGGCAGGCCGCCATTCTCGAAGTCGGTGCGGGCCCATTCGCGGCGGTGGTCGAAGAAGCGCTCGTTGTCGTCCTGCGCCTGCAGCGGCGCGATCTCGCGGTCGATGAAGGCGTCGAGTTCGGCAAGGTAGTCGACGAGGTCGCGGGGCAGGTCGAAGTCCATGGCTCAGTCTTTCTTCTTTGTGCCGCCGGCGTAGCCGGGCTGGTCGATGGCGAGCTTGTCGCGCGTGGTCTGGCGCAGGTGGTCGATCAGGCCGGGGGTGGCGGCGTCGAGTTCGCCTGAGGCGATGCGGGTGCAGAGCAGGCGGTTGGCTTCGGCCAGGTCGGCGGGTGCGCCGGGGCCCAGCAGCGTGTGCAGCCGCGTCAGTTCGCTGGCCTGCGCGACGGGGCCGAGTTGCACTTCGCGCCGCGCGATGTCGAGCGTGTTCGCGGCCACGCGCGCGTGGAACGCGACCTGCCCTTCGGTGGCCGGCACCACCTGCTCGCGCAGGAAGGCGGCGACGGCTTCGAGCAGCTCGGCGATGTCGGGGCGGTCCTGCATCAGGCGGCCTCTTCCTCGGGGGCGAGCAGCGCCAGCAGGTCCGACTCGGCCTCCGACGCGCGGCGGCCGATGGCGGCCTTCTCCACATCGCGCTCGCGGCCGCTGAGCCAGGCATGCACCATGGCCTCGCAGACGATGCCCCACTTGAGCGTGCCCAGCACCTCCCACCAACGCACGCGATCGGCATCGACCTGCCCGCCTTCGGCGGTGTAGCCCTCGAAGAGCTGCTCGCGCGTGCCGAAGCCGCCCACGGGCAGCGCGCCGTGGCCGAAGCGCCAGGAGCGCACGCACATCCAGCCGAGGTCTTCCATCGGATCGCCGACGTGCGCCAGCTCCCAGTCGAGCACGGCGCGCAGGCCCTCCTCGCCGACCATCAGGTTGCCGTTGCGGAAGTCGCCGTGCACGAGCACCGGCGCGGGCACGTCGGCCGGCGCGTTCGCGCGCAGCCAGCGGAACGCGAGTTCGAACACGGGGCGCGCGGTGCCGTGGCTGCGGTGCAGGCCGATCTGGAAGTCGAGCTCCGCGCGCGCGGCGGCCGTGCGCAGCAGCGGCAGGTGCTGCGCGGGCAGGCGGTGGATGCGCGCCATGGCGGCGCCACACTGGCGCGCCAGCACGCGGCGCGCGCCGGCCAGGCGTTCGTCGCGCACGATGCGGCGGCCCAAGGTCTCGCCTTCGATGCGGTCCATGACGAAGCCTTCGCCGAGCCCGTCGGCCGGCTGCAGCACATGGCGCACGCCGGGCACGGGCACACCGCCTGCACGTGCGGCCTCGATGAGCTGCGCTTCCGCCGCCAGGCCCGCGGTGCCCAGGGCGCGCGCGCCGCTGGCATCGGCCGCGCGGCGCAGCACCAGCGGCTGGGCATGGCCCGCGCCGCCCGTCGTCACATCGAAAGCCCAGGTCTCCTGGCTGGCGCCGCCCGAGAGCCGGCGCAGGGCCTGCACTGCATGGCCATCGGGCACGAGCCGCCCGGCCAGCCGCTGCAGTGCGTTCGCGATCAGCGTCGCGTCATCGTGCACGGGCGAAGCGTGCCTGGAGCTTGCGCAGCAACCCGACCACGCCGCCGGGCATCGCGAACATGAAGGCGATCAGCACCACGCCGTACACCGCCCAGGGCGCGGCCTTGGAGACCTTCTCGGCCAGCGAGGGCACGAACATGATGAAGATGGCGCCGAAGATCGCGCCGTACAGCGTGCCCACGCCGCCCACCACGATGCCCACCAGCAGCGAGATCGACAGGAAGAGCGTGAACGAGTCGGGCGCCACGAACTGCACCGCAATGGCCGACAGCGCACCGCCCACGCCGGTGTACGCGGCCGACACGCCGAAAGTCATGGCCTTGTAGTGGCTGTTGTCCACACCCATCGCCTCGGAGGCCATGGCGTGGTCGCGGATGGCGCGCATGGCCCGGCCGCTGCCGCTTTGCAGCAGGTTGTGGGCAATGAAGAACATCACGACCGCGACGAACAGAGAGAACAGGTAGAGCCACTGGTCTTCGTTGAGCGGCAGGCCGAAGGGCGCGGCGGGCTTCATGAGCACGATGCCCTGCACGCCGCCGGTCCAGGCCTCGAGGTGCTTGTACTTGAGCAGCTGCGGCATCGCCACGCCGAGCGCGAAGGTGGCCAGCGCCAGGTACAGCCCTTCGAGCTTGAGCGCGGGCCGCCCGAACAGGTAGCCGACGATCAGGCACACCACGGCCGCCGCCGGCACCGTGAGCCAGTACGGCACGCCCGCATGCTCCATGAGGATGCCGGTGGTGTAGGCCCCAATGGCATAGAAGGCGCCGTGGCCCAGCGAGATCTGCCCGTTGTAGCCCGTGAGGATGTTCAGGCCCAGCAGCGCAATGGCATACGAGATCACCATGGTCGCCTGGAACAGCTGGTAGCCGCGCGCCACGAAGGTGATGCCGATGGCCAGCACGATCAGCAGGCCGACCCACAGGAGCGGAGAGCGCGAGGGCTTGGCGGTGCGTGCGTTGGCCGGTGCACCGAGCGGTGCCATGGCGGTCGGCAGGGAGGAGGCTTGAGGGGAGTTCATGCGATCAGACCCGGGTGACCAACTTGCGGCCCATGAGGCCGGAAGGCTTGACGATGAGCACGCCGACGATCAGCACCAGCGCCACCGACAGCTTGAGTTCGGTGCCCACCACGTAGGTGCCGATGAGGTTCTCGAGCACGCCGACGATGAAGCCGCCGAGCACCGCGCCCACGGGGCTGTCGATGCCGCCGATGAGCGCGCCGGCAAAGGCGTAGAGCAGCACGCCGGTCATCATGTGCGGGTCGAGGAAGACCACGGGCGCGACCATCATCCCGGCCACCGCGCCGATGGCGCCGGCCAGGCCCCAGCCCAGCATCAGCATGCGCCCGACGTTGATGCCCACCAGCCGCGACGAGGCCGCGTTCTGCGCCGCGGCGCGCATCGCCAGGCCCAGCGGCGTGAAGCGGAAGAACGCGAACAGCAGCAGCACCACCAGCAGCGTGACGCCGATGGCGCCCATCTCGTGCGCCGACATCATGGCGCTGCCGAACCACGCGTCCGACGGGAACGGGCTCGGGAACTGCTTGATGGTGTAGCCGAAGAGCCAGCCCGCCAGGCTGTGGAAGATCACCAGCAGGCCGATGAACACCACCACCACCGACAGCGCGGGCTTGTCGTGCATGGGCCGGATGACGGTGAACTCCACCACGGCCGCGAGCACGAAGGACAGCGCCACGGTCGCGACGAAGGCGGCCCAGTACGGCAGGCCGGCCTGCATGAGGCTCCAGGCGATGAAGGTCGAGAACATCGCCATCTCGCCCTGGGCGAAATTGATGTGGTGCGTGGCCTGGTAGATCATCACCAGCGCCAGCGCAACGCTGGCGTAGATGCCGCCGGTGGCCAGGCCCGCCAGCAGTTGGTGCAGGAATGCGTTCATCGGTGTGAGGCCCCTATTCGCCCAGATAGGCTTTACGGACTGCGTCGTTGCGGCGGATCTCGGCGGCCGTGCCCGAGAGCACGATGCGGCCGGTTTCCAGGAGGTAGGCCGAGTCGGCCAGGTCGAGCGCGAGCTTGGCGTTCTGTTCCACCAGCAGGATCGACACGCGCTCTTCCTTGTTGATGCGCCGCATGATCGAGAAGATGTCCTTCACGATGAGCGGCGCGAGCCCGAAGGAAGGCTCGTCGAGCAGCAGCAGGCGCGGCTTGCCCATGAGCGCGCGGCCGATGGCGAGCATCTGCTGCTCGCCGCCCGACAGCGTGCCGGCCTGCTGCGCGCGGCGCTCGCGCAGGCGCGGGAAGTAGTCGAACACGCGCTCCATGTCGGCGTCGATGCCGTCGCGGCTCGCACGCGCGTAGGCGCCCAGTCGCAGGTTCTCCTCGGTCGTGAGGCCCAGGAAGGTGCCGCGCCCGTCGGGCACGTGGCCCACGCCGGCCTTGGCGATCTGTTCGGTCGAGCGGCCGTCGATGCGCTGGCCGGCCAGCATGATGCGGCCCTCGGTGCTCACCATCATCTGGCACAGCGCGCGCAGCGTGGTGGTCTTGCCGGCGCCGTTGGCGCCCAGCAGCGCCACGACCTGGCCGGAGGGAATGTCGAGGTCGATGCCTTGCAGCACGCGCGTCGGGCCGTAGGCCGCGTGCAAGCCGCGCACTTCGAGAATGTTGGTCGTCATGCCATGGCCTCCGCTTCTGCCTCTTCGCCCAGGTAGGCGCGGATCACCTCGGGATGCGCGCGCACCTCGGCCGGCGTGCCCTCGGCGATCTTCTTGCCGAAGTTCAGCGCCACCACCTTGTCCGACACGCCCATCACGAGGCTCATGTGGTGTTCGACCAGCAGCACCGTCACGTTCAGGCGGTCGCGGATGTCGCGGATCAGCGTGCCCAGGCTTTCGAGTTCTTCGTGGTTCAGCCCGCAGGCCGGCTCGTCGAGCAGCAGCAGCTGCGGCTCGGCCGCCAGTGCGCGTGCCAGCTCGACACGCTTCTGTGTGCCGAACGGCAGGTCGGCCACTTCACGTTCGGCCACGGCATCGAGGTCGAGAAAGTGGATCAGCTGGTCGGCCCGCGCCCGCGCCTGCGACTCGATGGCCGCCACGCCGGGCAGCCGGAAGGCGTTGCGCAGGAAGCCCGCGTGGTGCTTGCTGTGGCAACCCACCAGCACGTTGTCGCGCACGGTCATCGTGCGAAACAGCGCCAGGTTCTGGAAGGTGCGCCCGATGCCCAGGCCCGCCATGCGGTGGCGCGGCAGGCGCGTGAGCGGATGGCCGTCGAACTCGATGCGGCCGGCGCTGCACTCGTACAGGCGCGAGAGACAGTTGAACAGCGTGCTCTTGCCCGCCCCGTTCGGCCCGATGAGGCCGCAGATCTGGCCCCGCCGCACGTCGAACGAGACGCCGTCGAGCGCCACGATGCCGCCGAAGCGCACCGACACCGCATCGATGCGCAACAGGGGGGTGTTCTCTTTGTCTCCGCGATCGGTGTCATGAATCATGCGTCGATCTCTTTTTATGGAGCCGCGGTCGATGGCCGCAGCGTTCTCTTATCCAGAAACACCGCGGAACCGGCTTTGCCGGGCCGCAGGTGTTGCCCCCTGCAAGGGGGTTGGAGGCCACACGAAGTGGGCAAGCCTGGGGGTGTGCCTGTCTACAGCCGCTCGATGATGGTCACATTCGCCATGCCGCCGCCTTCGCACATGGTCTGCAGGCCGTAGCGCTTGCCGCGCTGGCCCAGGGCGTTTACCAGCGTGGTCATCAGCTTGGTGCCCGAGGCGCCCAGCGGGTGGCCCAGCGCAATGGCGCCGCCGTTCACGTTGATGCGGGCCGGGTCGGCGCCCAGCGCCTTCAGCCAGGCGATGGGCACGGGCGCGAAGGCTTCGTTGACTTCGTACAGGTCGATGTCCTCGATCTTCATGCCGGCCTTTTGCAGCGCGCGCTGCGTGGCGGGCAGCGGGGCCTCGAGCATGATGACCGGGTCGTGGCCCAGCACGCTCATGTGGTGGATGCGCGCCAGCGGCTTCACGCCCAGCGTCTTCAGGCCGCGCTCGTTCACGACCATGAGGCCGCTGGCGCCGTCGCAGATCTGGCTGGCGGTGGCCGCCGTGCAGCGCCCGCCTTCGGCGATGAGCTTGACGCCGGCGATGCTCTCCAGCGTGGCGTCGTAGCGGATGCCTTCGTCGGTGGTGTGCAGCTCGCCGGTCTCGGTGCCGTCGGCCATGCGCACGGCCACGGGCACGATCTCGCGTTCGAAGTGGCCGGCCTTCGTGGCGGCGATGGCGCGGTGGTGGCTTTCGAGCGCGTAGCGGTCGAGCGCGTCTTTCTCGATGCCGTAGTTGCGCGCGATCATCTCGGCACCGGTGAACTGGCTGAACTGAATGCCGGGGTAGCGCTTTTCCATGCCGGGGCTCACGTAGAAGCCCAGGTTGTTCTTCAGCGGCAGCGTGGTGGGCAGGCCCATGGGCACGCGGCTCATGCTCTCGACGCCGGCGGCGATGACGATGTCCATGGTGCCCGACATCACGGCCTGTGCCGCGAAGTGCAGCGCCTGCTGCGACGAGCCGCACTGGCGGTCGACCGAGGTGGCGGGCACCGACTCGGGCAGGCGCGAAGCCAGCACCGCGTTGCGCGCCACGTTGGAGGCCTGCTCGCCGGCCTGGCCGACGCAGCCCATGATGACGTCTTCGATCAGCGCGGGGTCGGCGTCGGTGCGCTCCACGAGGGCGTTGAGCACCTGTGCGGCCAGGTCGGCCGGGTGCCATCCGGCAAGGCGGCCGTTGCGGCGGCCGCCGGCGGTGCGCGCGGCGGCGACGATATAGGCTTCGGGCATGTGAAATCTCCGGTGATGGGTTCGGTTCGACAGTCCAGCGCATTGTTGGCGCCGCGCCGCCGCACAGCGTCGTCGGAACCGACGATTTTGGGCGGCGGCGCCTTGCGCCCCTACGCTCTCAGGCCTTGGCGAGGCGCTTGGCCATGCTCCAGCGGTGCACCTCCGAGGGGCCGTCATAGATCCGGAAAGCCCGCATGTCGCGGAAGATGCGCGCGGCCACGGTCTCGTCCGAGACGCCGCTCGCGCCCAGGATCTGCACCGAGCGGTCGACCACGCGCCACTCGGCCTCCGAGCACAGCACCTTGGCCACGCTCGACTCGTGGCGGCCCTTGCCGCCCTGATCGAGCACCCACGCGCAATGCCAGATGGTCAGGCGCGAGACGTGCAGGTCCATCTCGTTGTCGGCCAGCATGAAGCCCACGCCCTCGTGCTCCACCAGCGCATGGCCGAAGGCCTGGCGGCGGCGGGCGTAGTCGGCGGCGAGCTCGTGCACGCGGCGCGCGGCGCCGAGCCAGCGCATGCAGTGCGTGAGGCGCGCGGGCGCCAGCCGCACCTGCGCGTAGCGAAAGCCCTCGCCGATGGCGCCCAGCACGTCGGTGGCCGGCACGCGCAGGCCGTCGAAGCGCACCACGCCGTGGCCGCCGGTGAAGCAGCTGTCGAGTGCGTCGATCTGCCGTTCGATCACGATTTCGGGCTGGTCCATGTCTGCCAGGAACATGGTCGACGAGCCGTCTTCCATGCGCGCCATGATGATCGCGAAGCCCGCGCCGGTGGCGCCGGTGATGAACCACTTGCGCCCGGTGATCACGTAATGGTCGCCGTCGCGCACGGCCACGGTCTGCATCATCGACGGGTCGGAGCCGGCGCCGGGTGGCGGCTCGGTCATGCAGAAGCACGAGCGCACATGGCCGTCGATGAGCGGCTGCAGCCAGCGCGCCTTCTGCGCCGGCGTGGCCACCACCTCCATCAGGTGCACGTTGCCTTCGTCGGGCGCGTGGATGTTGAGCGCCACCGGGCCGAGCGGCGAGTAGCCCGCCTCCTCGAACACGATGGCCTTGTCGACGTGCGACAGGCCCAGCCCGCCGTGTTCCTTGGACGCATGCGGCGTGAGCAGGCCAGCGCGGCGCGCGCGCGCCACCAGCTCGTCGCGCAGCGCCTCGGCGGGACCGTGCGAATCCTGCCGGGGGTCGGATTCGAGCGGAATCACCTCCTCGGCGATGAAGCGGCGCGTTCGTTCCTGCAGGTCGAGCTGGGCCGGGGTGAGGCTGAAGTCCATGGGGACGCTCCTTCTTTCTCTGTGAAATTCAAGGATGGACGGATTGAAGACAATGCGGCGCATGGTGCCGACGCGGGCGCGGGTTTCGAGTCGTGAGCGGGACAAGCCCGCCGGATTCGTCCGTTCCGACGATGCCGCGGCCCGGCCTGCGCCCAACACTGACACGCCATGAACACACCTGCAACCGACAACGACGCCGACAACATCCTCCTGCTCACCCGTCCGCAGGACGGCTGCGCCTGCCTCACGCTGAACCGCCCGCAGGCCATGAACGCCCTGTCGCTCGCGCTGCGGCGCGCGCTGGTGCGCACGCTCGACACGCTCGCGCAGGACGACAGCGTGCGCGTGCTCATCCTCACCGGCGCGGGCCGCGCCTTCTGCGCCGGCCTGGACCTGCGCGAGATCGACCCCGGCGCCATCACCGGCGACGCCGGCACCGACGTGGCCACCGCGCTCGCGAACTTTCCGCGCCCGGTGATCGGCGCCGTGAACGGCGCGGCCATCACCGGTGGCCTCGAGGTGGCGCTGGCCTGCGACCTGCTGATTGCGTCTAGCGAGGCGCGCTTCGCCGACACCCACGCGCGCATCGGCGTGATCCCGGGCTGGGGGCTGTCGCAGCGGCTGTCACGGCTCATCGGCATTGCGCGTGCGAAAGAGATGGCCTTCAGCGGCAACTTCGTCGGTGCCGAGCAGGCCGAGCGCTGGGGGCTGGTCAACCGCGTGACGACGCCCGAACAGCTGATGCCCGAGGCGCTGGCCCTGGCCGCCGACATCGCGAGCGCGCTGCCCGAGATGCTGCCGGTCTACAAGCGCCTGATCGACGACGGCCATGCGCGCAGCTTCGCCGAAGGCATGGCGCTGGAGCAGGCCGCCACGCGCGAGTGGGCTGCGTCGCTCACGCCCGAGGTGCTGCGCGCGCGGCGCGAGGCGGTGCAGGCGCGCGGGCGGGCGCAGAAGGGCTGACGACGGCCCTTCGCCCCGGCCTCAGCGCGGCGCCATCCGGATCGCGCCGTCCAGCCGCACGCTCTCGCCGTTGAAGTAGCCGTTGGTGATCATCAGTTCGGCCAGCGTCGCGTACTCGGCCGGGTTGCCCAGGCGCTTGGGGAACGGCACCGAGGCGGCCAGCGCGGCCTTCACGTTGTCGGGTGCGCCCTGCAGCAGCGGCGTGTTGAAGATGCCCGGCAGGATGGTGTTCACGCGGATGCCCTCGCCCATGAGGTCGCGTGCGATGGGCAGCGTCATGCCGACCACGCCGGCCTTCGAGGCGGTGTAGGCGGCCTGGCCCATCTGGCCGTCTTGTGCCGCGACCGAGGCGGTGTTGACGATGGCGCCGCGCTCGCCATCTTCCAGCGCATCGAGCGTGAGCATGCCGGCTGCCGACTTGGCGATGCAGCGGAAGGTACCCACGAGGTTGATCTGGATGATGCGGTCGAAGTTGGCGAGCGGAAAGTGCTTGATCTCGCCCGAGGCCTTGTCGCGGCTCGCGGTCTTCACCGCGTTGCCGGTGCCGGCGCAGTTGACCAGCACGCGCTCCTGGCCGTGCGCGGCACGCGCCTTGGCGAAGGCCGCGTCGACCTGCTCTTCCGACGTGACATCGACCTTGCAGAACACGCCGCCCAGCTCCTTGGCCAGGGCCTCGCCCTGCTCCACGTTGAGGTCGAACAGCGCGACCTTCACGCCGTGGCTGGCCAGGCGGCGCGCGGTGGCGGCCCCCAGGCCCGAGGCGCCGCCCGTGACGACGGCGGCAATGCTGGAATCGAGTTGCATCTCTTGTTGTCCTTGGATAGTGAGAGAGAAAGGAAGAAAGAAAGAAAACCGAAAACGCCTGCCGTTCAGACCGGGTAGTAGCGCAGCTTGCGCGCCGCCATCTCGCGCATGCGCGCCGTGGGCACATACGGCGCGCCGAGCGCCGCATGTTTGTCGCACAGCGCGACCACGCGGTCCAGCCCCAGCCAGTCGGCGTACTTGAGCGCCCCGCCCGCATAGGCCGGAAAGCCCACGCCGAGCAGCAGCGCCATGTCGAGCTCGGCCGGCGTGGCGACCACGCCGTCTTCGAGTGCGTGCGCGGCCTCGACCACCATCGGCAGCATCATGCGTTCGACGATCTCCGCATCCGCGAAATCACGCCGCCCTTGCGGCTGCAGCGTGGCGACCAGCGCATGCGCCTCGGGCGCGGCCGACTTGCGTGGGCGGCCCATGGGGTCGCTCTCGTAGCGGTAGAAGCCCGCGCCGTTCTTCTGGCCGTAGCGCTTGTTCGCCACCATGAGCTTCACGGCGTTGCGTTCGAGGGCCGGCATGCGCTGCGGATAGCCCGCGGCGATCACGTCGCCCACGTGCGCGCCCACGTCCATGCCCACCACGTCCTGCAGGTAGGCCGGGCCCATGGGCCAGCCGAAGGCTTCCATCGCGCGATCGATCGCCTCGAAGTCGGCGCCATCGGCCACCAGCTGCACGAAGGCGTTGATGTACGGCGTGAGGATGCGGTTGACCAGGAAGCCCGGGCAGTCCTTCACCACGATGGGCGTCTTGCCCATGGCCACGGCATAGCCCACGGCGGTGGACACGGCGGCGTCGCGCGTCTTCGCGCCCTGGATCACTTCCACCAGCTGCATCACCGGCACGGGGTTGAAGAAGTGCATGCCGACAAAGTCCTCGGGCCGCGCGAGCGGCTGAGCGATGTCGTCGATGCGCAGGCTCGAGGTGTTCGAGGCGATCACGGTGCCGGGCTTCACGCTGTGCTCCAGCGCGGCCAGCACCTTGCGCTTGACCTCGAGGCTCTCGACCACGGCCTCGACCACGCAGTCCACCGTGTCGAAGCCGGCCTCGTCGAGCTGCGGCACGATCGACGCTTGAATGGCATCGGCCTTGGCCTGCGCGAGCCGGCCGTTCTTCACCTGCTTGGCGAGCTGCTTGCCGGCCTCGGCCATGCCCAGGTCGAGCGGCGGCTGCGCGATGTCCTTCATGCGCACCGGCGTGCCGCGCAGCGCGCTGGTGTAGGCGATACCGCCGCCCATGATGCCGGCGCCGAGCACGGCCGCCTGCTTCACCGGACGGCCTTCGCGCGCGTGGCGCTTGTAGAGCTTCTTGAGCGCCTGGTCGTTGAGAAAAGCCTGCACCAGCGAGGCGGCGGCCTGCGTCTTCGCGACGCGGCCGAAGGCGGCTGACTCGAGGTCGAGCGCGCCCGCGCGGTCGCGGCCGGCGGCCTCGGCCATCATCTCGAGCGCGATGACGGCCGCGGGCTGGTGCTTGCCACTGCGCGCCACCACCTGCGTGCGCGCGGCCTCGACCAGCGCGCCGGCCTCCTGCTTCGACAGCGCCAGCGGCGCGCGCTTGCGTTGCTGCGCCGCCTGCCAGTCGATCTCGCCGCGCACCGCACGCTGCAGCAGCGCGAGCGCACGGTCGCGCAGGGCCTCGGGCGCGGCGACCTCGTCGGTCACGCCCGCGGCCAGCGCGGCCGGCGCCTTGGCCGGCTTGCCGCTCGCCACCCAGTCGATGGCCGTGGCCAGCCCCGCCAGGCGCGACAGCCGTACCGTGCCTCCGAAGCCGGGGAACAGCCCGAGCTTCACCTCGGGCACGCCGACCTGCGCCGTGTCGGCCATCACGCGCAGCGGCGCGAGCATCGCCAGCTCCAGCCCGCCGCCGAGCGCGAAGCCGTTGATGGCGACCACGCTGGGCACGGCCAGGTCTTCGAAGGCGTTGAACAGCTCGTTGCTGGCACGCACGCCGCGCGCAATGTCGGCCTCGGCCTGCTGGAAGGTGGCGCCGAACTCGGTGATGTCGGCGCCGACGATGAACACGTCTTTCGCGCTCGTCACCAGCACGCCGCGCACATCCGGCGAGGCCGCGATGCGTTCGGTGGCCTGGCGGAACTCGTCGACGGTGCGCGCGTCGAGCTTGTTGATGGCCTCGCCGCGCCGGTCGAAGCGCAGCTCCACCAGACCGTCCTGCAACGGCAGGACTTCGATACTTTCGCCTTGGAACAAAGGGGGTCTCCTCGCGGCCGGCGACGCGCCAGCCTGTGGGAAAAAGTTTAGGGACGCGCCCTGCGCGCAGGCATCGTCCGAAGCGACGATTACAGGCGGCCGCGCGCCTGCAGGTAGTCGCGCACCGCCTCGGCGGCGGGGTCACCGACCACGGCGAACTCGTCGGTGAAGAAGATCGGCGAGGCGGCCAGGTCGATGAAGCGGCGCTCGTCCGCGAGCAGCTCGGCGCTCGCGCGGCGGGCGTCCTCGCGCCGTGCGCCGGTGCGCGCTTCGAGGCTGTCCCACCACAGCTCGGCCACGCCGTCGAAGGGCGCGGGGCTGCCGCGCGGCACGGCCAGCGGCTGCACCAGCGCATCGTCGAGCGTGTGCGACTGCACGTAGCGGCGCAGGCCCAGCACCTCGGCACGTTCAGCGACGAGCGGTGCGTGCACATGGCGCCAGTGGTGCTGGAACTGCGCGCGGTCCAGGTGCGGCAGCCGCCGCAGGCAGAAGACGAGCTTGATCATCGGCGCACCCGGATCAGGCCTTCCTGCGCGACCGAGGCCACGAGCCGGCCGGCGCGGTCGAACAGCGCACCGCGACAGAAGCCGCGCGCATGCTCGGCCGAGGGCGAGTCGGCGTCGTACAGCAGCCAGTCGTCGCAGCGGAAATCGCGGTGGAACCACATCGCGTGGTCCAGGCTCACGCCCTGCACGCCGGGTTGCTGAAACGCCAGGCCGTGCGGCTGCATCGCCACGCCCATGAAACTGTAGTCGGAGGCATAGGCCAGCATCGCCTGGTGCAGCAACGGGTCGTCGGGCAACACGTCGGCCGTGCGCAGCCAGAGCTGGCTCTGCGGCGGACGAGGGCCAGCCGTGACCGGGTCGCGCGGATCGACGTAGCGGAACTCGATCGGCCCCTCGACGCGCACGCGCGGGCCGGCGCGCGGCGTGAGGTCTTCGGGCGGCGGCGCCTCGGGCATGGCGCACTGGTGCGACACGCCCTCCTCGCGCCGGTGGAACGAGGCCGACATGTGGAAGATCGGCTCGCCGTGCTGGATGGCGACCACGCGCCGCGTGGTGAAGCTCGCGCCGTCGCGGATGCGGTCCACGTCGTAGACGATGGGCGCGGCCTTGTCGCCTGCGCGCAAGAAGTAGCCGTGCAGCGAATGCGCCGCATGCCCGTCGACCGTGCGGGCCGCCGCCATCAGCGCCTGCCCGAGCACCTGGCCGCCGAAGACGGCGGGCGCGCCGATGTCGGTGCTGGTGCCGCGAAACAGGTTCTTCTCCAGTTGTTCGAGCTGCAGCTGGGCGACCAGCGACTGCAGCGCTTGCGCGCGGCCTGAGCTCACGCGGCCTGCTCCGCGGGATAGAAGGGCGTGTTCGATTGCGCGCGTTGGCGCAACGCAGCCGTGGGCTTGAAGCGCTCGCCGTGGCGCTCGGCCAACGCATCGCAGCGTGCGACGAAGGCCGAGAGGCCGACGGTCTCGATGTACGAGAGCGTGCCGCCGGTCCAGTCGGGGTAGCCCAGCGCGAGCACGGCGCCGAGGTCGGCTTCGACCGGCTGCTTCAGCACGCCTTCTTCGAGGCAGCGCGCGGCTTCGAGCGAGAGCAGCGACAGCAGGCGCTCGCCAACGGCGCGTGCGTCGGGCTGCGATGCGGCGGCTTGCCCCGTCGTTGCATCGCCAGCCAGCGGACTCTCGCGCAACCCAGCCTGCCGCGCAGCGTTCGCGATCAGCGCAGGCGACACGCCCTCGCTCAACAACGCCGCACCCTCACTGCGGTACAGCTGCCGCAGCCGCTCGACATACGCAACGTTGACCGCACTCAAGTCGCCCTTGCGCCGCAGCGCCGCGCCCCGGTTCACGAACAGCGTGCGCATCAGGTTGCGCGCCACCGGGCCGGCGAGCAAGGGGCCGAAGCACTGCGCCTCGACCGCCAGGCCCGCGTCCATCGGCAGCTGCGTGCCTTCGTACACGGCCGACAGGATGGCCAGCGGCGCGGGCAGCTGGTCGTGCGTGTCGCGCCGCACCTGCGCCAGCGTCGCGCCGAAGCTCGCGCCCGCATGCGGCGCCAGTGCACCCGCGCCGCCCGGCACCTGGAAGCCCTTCACGTCCCACGGCTGCTGGCCGGCGTCGGGGTGGTCGAGCACCCAGCGACGGGCCACGGCCACGAGCTGGTCGGCCGGCGCGAGCGCATCGACCATGCCCAGCGCCAGCGCCTCGGCCGGCGCCACATGCCGGCCCGACAGCAGCAGCGGCAGCGCACGCGCAATGCCGATCAGGCGCGGCAGCCGTTGCGTGCCGCCGCCCACGGGCAGCAGGCCGACCGTGACCTCGGGCAGACCGACCACCGCGCGCGGTTCGTCGAGCAGCACGCGGTGATGGCAGGCCAGCGCGAGTTCGAAACCGCCGCCCAGCGCCACGCCGTTGATGGCCACCGCCACCGGCTTGCCGCAGCGCTCCAGCTCGCGCAGCGCGCGCCCGCCGGGTGCGATCGCCTCGATGGCCTCGGCCGCGCCGCCGCCCGTGGCATGAAAGCCCACGAGGTCCTTCAGGTCGGCCCCGGCCATGAAGCCGCTGCCCTTGCCCGAGGTGATGACCGCGCCGCGCACGTCGGCGCGCTGCGCGATCTGCGCCACGGCCTCGCGCAGGTCGGCCGTGAAGCCGGGCGTGAACACGTTCATCGGCCGCTCGGGCACGTCGAGGGTGAGGAGCGCGACGCCGTCGGCATCGACCTCGAATCGGATGTGGGAAGGCATAGGAAAAAAGGAAAGAGAAGACGTGCTGCTCAGACGCGTTCGATCACCAGCGCGGTCGATTGCCCCGCCGCGGCGCACAGCGTGACCAGGCCCAGGCGCGCGTCGCGCCGTTCCAGCTCGTCGAGCAGCGTGCCCGTGAGGATCGCGCCGGTCGCGCCCAGCGGGTGGCCCAGCGCGATGGCACCGCCGTTCACGTTGATGCGCGCGGGGTCGATGTCGAAGTGGCGCGCATAGCGCATCGGCACCACCGAGAAGGCCTCGTTCACTTCGAACAGGTCGATGTCGCCGATGCCCAGGCCGCAGCGCGCCAGCAGGCGCTCGGTGGCGGGCATCGGGCCGCCCAGGCTCAGCAGCGGCTCGTCGGCGCACGAGGCGCTGCCGACGATGCGCGCGCGCGGCTTCAAGCCGTTGCGCGTGCCGTAGTCGCGGTTGCCCAGCAGCACCGCGCAGGCGCCGTCGACGATGCCGCTCGAGTTGCCGCCCGTGTGGATCGCGTCGATGTGCGACAGCTGCGGGTAGCGCTGCAGCAGGATCGCTTCGTAGCCCTGCGCGGCCACGCCAGCGAAGGCGGGCTTGAGCTTGGCCAGGTCGGCCATCGTGGTGCCGGGGCGGCTGGCCTCGTCTTTCGCGAGCACGGTGCGGCCGAGCCGGTCGCGCACGGGCACGAGCGAGCGGTCGAAGCGGCCCTCGGCCTGCGCCACGGCGGCGCGGCGCTGGCTTTCCATGGCGTAGGCATCGACCGCCTCGCGGTCCACGCCGTCGAGCATGGCCATGAGGTCGGCCGCCACGCCGTTGGGGATGTAGGGGTAGCGCTGGCCCACGGCGGGGTCGGTGTAGACCGCGCCGCCGTCGCTGCCGATGGTCACGCGCGACATCGACTCCACGCCGCCGCCGATCACCGCGTCGGCCTGGCCCGAGGCCACGAGGCCGAAGCCCATCTTCAGCGTGTCGAGTGCCGAGGTGCAGAAGCGGTTGAGCTGGAAGCCCACCACGCTGTCGCCGTAGCCCGCCGACAGCAGCGCGACGCGCGCGATGTCGGCGCCCTGCTCGCCCACGGGCATCACCACGCCCAGGCCCACGTCCTCGATCTGCGCGGGGTCGAGTGCATGGCGTTCGCGCAGCGCCTGCAGCACCTGCGTGGCCAGCTGCACCGGCGTGATGGGGTGCAGCGCACCGTCGGCGCGGCCCTTGCCGCGCGGTGTGCGCACGTGGTCGTAGATGAAAACGTCGTCGGTCATGGGCAGGGCGCCGCCCGGGTGCGCAAGGCCACCGGATGCAGGGGAATTCAGTTTGTCTGCGGCCAGTTTAGGAAGCAGAATCGGTTGCCGGAATCGTCGGAAGCGACGGAATTTCCAGGCACTCACTCCCCCTTCGCGATGCCTGCTCCAGCCCCCGTTCCCCCCTCTTCGCTCCGGATTCTCGAGACCAAGCTGAACCCGCCGGCCTTCGTGGCCACGCAGGTGCCGCGCACCGCCATCAGCGAAGAGATCGCCGCCGCCACCGTCAAGCTCGTGCTGGTGCGCGCGCCCGCGGGCTTCGGCAAGACCACCGCCATGGCGCAGATCCGCGAGCGCATGGATGCGCAGGGCATCGCCACCGCCTGGCTCACGCTCGACCGCGCCGACAACGACGTGTCGCGCTTTCTCAACTGCCTGGCCGAGGCCGTGCAGCGCATCGGCGTGGACGAGCCCGCGAGCCACGCGCCCTTCGACGCCGTGGCCGCGCTGGCCGCGCACGACTCGCCCTTCACGCTGTTCCTGGACGACTTCGAGGTGGTGCAGGAGCCCGCCGTGCTGGGCCTCGTGCGCGAGCTGGTGGAGCACCTGCCGCGGCGCGGGCAGATCGTGATCGGCTCGCGCAGCCTGCCCGACCTCGGGCTGGGCCGGCTGCGCGCGCGCGGTCAGCTCATCGAGATCGACACCGACCGCCTGCGCTTCTCGCTGGAAGAAACCAGCGCCTTCATCGGCCTGCGCCAGGCGCATGCGCCGCACGCCGCCGCGCAACCGCCGCAGGCGCTGCCGGCCGACCTGCTCTCGCAGCTGCACCGCAAGACCGAAGGCTGGGTGGCGGCCATCTGGCTGGCGTCGATGGCGCTGGAGCGGCACGGCATCGAGACCGGCTTCATCGAGCGCTTTTCGGGCTCCGACCGCGCCGTGGCCGACTACCTGGCCGAAGACGTGCTCGCGCACCAGCCGCCCGAGATCCACGACTTCCTGCTGCGCACCAGCATCCTGCGCCAGCTCGACGCCTCGGTGTGCCAGGCGCTCAACCCGCGCGGCGACAGCGCCGTCATCCTCGAGCAGCTGGCCGCCGCCAACCTGTTCCTCACGCCCGTGAGCGGCGATGCCGGCGGCGAGGTGCGCGCGTGGCGCTACCACAGCCTCTTTGCCGACTTCCTGCGTGCGCAGCTGGCGCGCGAGCGGCCGGGCGAGCTCGCGCGACTGCACCTCGCGGCCTCGGGCTGGTACGAGTCGCACGGCCGGCCCGTGCCCGCCATCGACCACGCCATCGAAGGCGGCGACCACCCGCACGCGCTCACGCTGCTCGACAGCTACGCCGAGCAGTTCCTCGAACAGGGCCGCATGCGCATGCTGGCGCGCTGGTTCTCGGCCATCCCTGAACATCAGCTGCGCGAACATCCGTTCCTGCAGCTCATCGCGCTGTGGGCCACCTGCTTCACGCACGGCCCGTGGGACGCCATGCGGCTGCTCGAACAGTCGGGTTGCCTCGACAGCCCCATCCCCGAGGTGCGCGCCAACGCCCACACGCTCATTCCGCTGCTGCTGGCCATGGAAGACCAGCACGACGCCGCCTACGAGGCCGGCCGCGAGAGCCTCGCGCGCCTGCCCACCGGCCTCGCCTTTGCCGAGGGCGTGCTGCTCAACGCCATGGCGCACATCCTCGCCGTGCGCGGCGACCAGCGCGAGGCGCAGCGCCTGCTCGAGGCCGCGCGGCGCGAGCAGGGCAACAGCACCTTCAACCGCATGTACACCGAGTCGCTGGCGGGCCTGTTCGACCTCACCGAAGGCCGGCTGCGCCAGGCCACCGCGCGGCTGCGCATGGCGGTCGACTCCACGCATGCCGTGTCGTACAACCACAGCCACGGCAACGCCTGGGCCGGTGTGCTGTACGCGGGCGCCGTGTACGAAACCAACCAGCTGGTGCAGGCCGAGCACCTGCTGAACGTGTACCTGCCGCTGGCGCGCGACGTGGGCCTGCCCGACCACATGATCCTGAGCCACGTCATGCGCTCGCGCATCGCCTTCCACGCGGGCGACATCGACGCCGCGTTCCAGGCCCTGACCGAACTCGAGTACCTGGGCCACCACCGCCAGCTGCCGCGCGTGGTCGCGGGCGCCAAGCTGGAGCGCGCCCACATGCTGCTGCTGCAGGGCAACGGCCCCGCCTCGCGCGACGAGCTGCAGCGCGCCGACGACCCCGAGCTGTGGGAGCGCGAGCGCCGCCAGCGCCTGCCCGCGCACGACCTCGACTACCTCGCGCTCGCCCGGGCGCGCTGGGACATCGCCTTCGGCGACGCGCGCGCGGCGCTCACCGTGCTCGACGCCGAACTGCACGCCGCCGTCGCCGCCAACCGCAACCGCCGCGCGCTCAAGCTGCGCGTGCTGCGCGCGCTGGCGCTGCAGCGCGCAGGCGACCTCGCCACCGCCATCGAAGAAATCGGCGCCGTGCTGCAGGCCGCGAGCCAGGAAGGCTTCGTGCGGCTGATCCTCGACGAAGGCCCGGCCGTGGGCACGCTGGTGCACCGCTATGCCGCCGCCATGCAGCAGGAGGCCGGTGCCGTCGCGCCCGTGCTGCGCAGCGACCCGATCCTGGCCGACTACCTGCAGCGGCTGCTGCAGGTGCTGGGCCCGCCGCCCTCACCGATCGACGCCGAGGCGCCCTCGGGCGACGCCACCAAGGAGCCGCTCACGCGCAAGGAGATCCGCGTGCTGCAGCTCCTGGCCGAGGGCTACTCGAACAACGCGATGGGCGAGAAGCTGTTCGTGTCGGAGAGCACGGTGCGCACGCACCTGCGCAACATCCACATGAAGCTGGGTGCGAAGCGGCGCACGGAGGCGGTGGCGATTGCGCGCAAGCTCGGCGTGATCCGCTAGCCCGAAAAAAAGGGCCCGCCCGCCGATACACGGCAGACGGGCCCAAACCCTCGCCTTTCGTCAGAACGACACGTTCAGATTCGCCTTCACCGACTGGTCGCGCGCCTTGCCGCCGAACTGGCCGCCGTACGACACGCCGAAGGTCGCGCGCGGCGAGAACGCGAAGTCCATGCCCAGTTGCAGCACCGCCGCGTTCTTCGCGACCGCGACGCCCGCGATGTCCGAGAAGCCCGTGGCGCCCGGCAGCGCAACGCTGGCGAACGGCGTCAGGTCGCCGTAGGCGCGGCGCCAGCCGACCATGCCCTTGAGCGTGGCATCGACGCCGCCCAGGCGCACCGCGGTCGATGCACGCAGGCCCAGCGTCGACAGGCCGACGTTCGCACTGCCGCTGCGCGCCTGCAGCGCCGCCCACGTGCCGCGCTCCGAGAACGCGTCGGTGTGCAGCGTGACGTGCGCCAGGTTGGCGAAGGGCTCCAGCGCCACGTCACCGGCCGCCAGGCTGTAGCCCACTTCGCCGAAGACCTGCGTGGTCGATGCGTCGTGGTTGCTCTTGAGCGAATCCGCCAGGCCCGCCACGCGCGCCTGGCGCGTGGTGTCCACGTCGTGCCGCGCATAAGCTGCGCCGGCGCGCAGGGCCCACGGACCGAGCGTGGTGCCGCCGTACAGGCCCAGGTGGTAGCTGGTGGCATCGCCCGAGGACGAACGCGCGTCCACGTCGAACTTGCTGCGGCTGTAGCCGCCGGTCACGCCCAGGCGCCCGTTGTCGCCCACGCGCGTGTCGCCGCCCATCAGCAGGCCGTCGACCGAGCGATCGAGCCGTGCGGCATTGCCGTCGCCGCGCGCACGGCCGGTCGAGTGCAGGGCCTGGCTCCAGAAGACGGCCTCGCCCGTGGTCGGTGCGGCCATGTGCGACTGGCCGGCGCCGTCGTTGACCTTGACCAGCGCCGTGGAAGCGCCCGCCGTGCCGGCCGAGGCGCGCAGGCGCTCCATCGCGGCCTCGCGCACGAAGCGGCTGTCTTCGATGAGCGCGGTCTTCGCGGAGGCATGCACTTCGCCCGACAGGCTGTCGAAGGCCGTGCGCGCGGCCGGCACGCTCTCCAACTGCAGCGCGGCAGCCAACGCCGGGCTCCACGCGGCCGCGCCATCGAGGTTCACACCCATCGCACGCTGGTTGCCCGACTGCGCGACCGACGCGAACGACACGCTGTTGCGCATGGCCTCGGTATAGACCTGCGTCGCGGTGTAGCCCAGCTTCGGCGAGAGGAAGAGGTAGTCCTTGGCCACGCTGAAGTCGGCGAAGGTGCCGCTCACGCCGCCCTCGGCGTTCAGCAGCGTGTAGCGCGTTCCGAGGTTGTAGCCGCCGAGCACGCGGACCGTGCCGCCCTCGAGCGTGGCTTGGCCGCTGACATTGAGCCGGTCGGCCTGCGCATCGGTGCCGCTCAGCTCGGCCTCGAAGGTCGAGCCCGGCGCGAAGCGTGTGTTGCCGGCCACATGCAGCATGCCGATGGAGTTGCCCGGCGCCACGACACCGCCGCTGGCGACGGTCGTGCTGCCGACCGTGCCGGTGCCCTGCAAACGCCCGCCCGACAGCACGGCCATCGTGCCGCCCAGCGTGCCGTTGACCGACAGCATGCCCTGCGCCACCGAGGTCCTGCCGGTGAAGGCGCCCGAGTCGCCAGTGAGCTCGAAGCTGCCCGCGCCCGCCTTGACGAGGCCGCCGCTGCCGCTGAAGCGGCCCGCGAACTGCGTCGAACGGTCGTTGCCGCCGGTGGTCAGCGTGCCGGTGCCCACGGCGACGTCGCCCGCGCCGGCCAGCGAGCCGATGGTGGCGTCGAAGCCGTTGAGGTCGAGCCTGGCCTTGCCGGCCACCGTGAACGCGCTGGCGTTCGACAGGCCGGTGGCCGAGCCCGCGCGCAGCGTGCCGCCCTGGACCCAGGTCGCGCCGCTGTAGCTGTTGGCGCCGCTCAAGGTGGTGACGCCTTCGCCGGTCGTGCCGCCCGTGGTGCGCAGGTCGCCCGCGCCGGTGATGTTGTAGGTGAAGTCGTAGGCGTCGCCGCGGTCGATGGCGAAGCTGGCGCCCGCGTCGATGGCCACATGGCTGGTGATGGAACCGGTGGTACCGCCCTCGCCCAGCGCGAGCTCGCCGGCCTGGATGCGCGTGTCGCCCGAGTAGGTGTTGGTGCCCGTGAGCACCAGCCGCCCGGCGCCGGCCTTCACGAGGCTGCCGCGGTAGTCTTCGTCGGTCTTGCTGCGCAGGTGGGTCAGGCGCTCCCAGTCGACGTTGACCGTCCTCGCCCGGTCCTCGACAGCCGTCATGATGTCGTCTACGGGAACCACCAGGTACGGCGGGAGCTCGGCCCAGAGAGGGTGCCCCGGCCCGATGAGCTGACGGTAGCTTTCGAACAGCACGACGGTGTTCGCCGCCAGAGGATTGGCCTTCGCGGCGGCCAGCGCGTCGGCATAGTCACCACCCGACAGCATGGCCGTGCGCAGTGCCTGGAGCAACGCGACGGCCTCCTGGCCCAGCGGCTTGAAGGTGTCCAGGGCGATCGGCCCGGTGACAAGGGCACCCAGGCGCGCGATCTCGGCGGCTTCTTCCTGCTTGCGCTGCACCAGCCCCGTCTCCGAGATGTCATTGCGCCATGTATCGGCCGTCCCGCCAGGCATGTCGATGACCGTGCGCTTGAGCAATTGGCCGGGCCCCTTCATGGCGTTCTCGAGGTTGACGAGGCCCCAGCCGATCACCTCGTCGGGCGCCGCCTGACGCGTGCCGTCGAGCTTGGTGGCCGTGGTGAGCAGCACCTGCAACGCCTGCTCGTTGGTCATGTACGGAAAGCGCTCCATGATGATGCCCAGGGCTCCGGTGGCATGCGGCGCTGCCATCGAGGTGCCGCTGTAGGCCGCATAGGCCCCGTCGAACACCGTGCTCATGATGCTGGTCCCCGGGGTGGCCACGCACCAGTACTTGGCAATGCCGCACTTGTTGAGGGAGCTGTTCTGCTGGTAGCCCGTCCTCGTCTGACTGACCCCCGTCACTGTCAGCCAATGCCCCTCCACATCGGGCCTGAAATACGGCAGCGCCCCGCGCGCCGCCGGGTTGGCCTGGTCCTGGTTGTCGGCAGCGAACACCTGGATGACCCCTTCCTTTCCATCGGCCTGGGGCTTCGTGGCATCGATCGCGGCGTCGACCCAGGACGGCCCGCGCAGGTACTGCATGTAGTCGGCGGTGACCGCCTGCAGGGTGCTGAAATTCGAACGCTCGGGATTGCCCCAGCTGTTGTTGATGACCCTGACGCCTGCGTCGCGCATGCCCTGGTAGAGATTGCGGAAGTTCTCGGTCGTGGCATGGGGATGGGCTTGCGGACTCAGCCCGGCACCCGAACTCAGCGCATCGGGCGCATTGGTGTTGCCCACGAACACGTCGGCATTGAACGCCACGCCGTGCATGTTGTTCTTGATGTCCTGCCCGTCCCGGCTGGCGCCCACGGTGCCGGACACGTGGGTGCCATGGAAACCGTAGCCCACGTTGTTGCTGTTGAGCACGGAGCCATCCGCCGCGAACTGGCTGTACGCCCCGTTGGACGTCGCCGTCACCAGCGCCGTGAAGCGCGTGAGCGGCAATTCGCGCGCGTGGCGGACATCGAACCCCGAATCGATCACGCCCAGCTTCACGCCCTTGCCCGTGAACCCCGCCGCGTAGGCGTACTCGGTCTTCATCGCCCCGAGCCCCCAGTCGGCCAGGAACTCCTTCGTGCGCCAGCTGGCCGGGTTGCCGATCATGCCGGGGTCGCCCGGATAGGCCTGTGCACCGGCCGCGGTGGCCAGCATCGAACCCAGCACGCACACGGCGGCGCGGGCCACGGCCCTGCGCTTGAACTTCGGTGATCTCGTCATGACGGAACGAACCCTCTCTGTCTTGGAATGGAATGAAAAGACCGTTGCCCTGCCGGTGAAACCACGTCGTGAAGACGTCGCGCACGGGCCGGTTAACGGTCGTTAAATTCTGGAAAGAGGGGTCGTTCTTTGTGATCTCGTCGGTGCTTGTTCCGATACTTTGGAATCCTGACGCTGGAGTTTTTCCCTAGGTTCCGGCGCTTTCAGGCCGCCAGCCGCTGCCGCTTGTCCTGCGCGTCGCGCCCCGCGATGTGTTCGCGCGCGCGCTTCCAGTCGTCGTCCTGCCACTGCGACATGCGCGAGAAATTCCCGCCCGTGGCCTGGAACTGCGCACCGTCGATGGCGATGGTCTGGCCGTTGACGTACTCCGAGCCCGGGCCGAGCAGGTAGGCCGCGAGGTTGGCCAGCTCGGGC
The DNA here is from genome assembly GCF_059423125.1 of Variovorax sp. GW531-E2. NCBI lineage: Bacteria > Pseudomonadati > Pseudomonadota > Betaproteobacteria > Burkholderiales > Comamonadaceae > Variovorax > Variovorax sp. GW531-E2. The sequence goes on from NZ_JBWKXQ010000030.1 coordinate 62,806, forward strand.
ATGCGGCCGTTGCGCTCCATCGGGTTGCGCTCGGCCTTGTGCTCGCCGCCGCCGGGGTTCAGCCGCGCGCTCATGCCTTCGGTGGGGAACAGGCCCGGCGCGATGGCGTTGAAGCGGATGCCGCGGCCCGCCCACTCGACTGCGAGCGACTGCGTCATGGCATGCAGCCCGGCCTTCGACATGGCCGAGGGCACGGTGAAGGGAGAGCCGTTCCACACCCAGGTCGTGAGGATCGACAGCACCGACGCGGCCTTGCCTTCGGCCAGCCAGCGCTTGCCGCATTCGAGCGTCATGCAGAAGCTGCCGCGAAAGACGATGCTCGAGATGGCGTCGAAGGCGCGCGGCGACAGGTCTTCGGTGCGGCTCACGAAGTTGCCCGCGGCGTTGTTGACGAGGCCGTCGAGCGCGCCGCCGTCGGCCCAGATTTCATCGAGCATCTCGGTGATCTGCGTGTCGTGGCGGATGTCGCAGGTCTTGGGCGTCACGCGCCCGCCGTGCAGGTGTATCAGCTCGGCCGCTGTTTCTTCGAGCACGGGCGCGCGGCGCCCGCAGATGTACACGTGGGCGCCGAGCAGCAGCAGCGCCTCGCTCATCACGCGGCCCAGGCCGCTGCCGCCGCCGGTCACGAGGTAGCGGCGGGCGGCCAGCAGGCCGGGCTTGAACATCAGGTCGTCGAGGGTCATGGAAATCCTTGTGTGCGGTCCGTTGGAATTCGGGATGAAGCTCAGCGCCCCGTGTAGACGGGCGCGCGCTTCTCGAGGAAGGCGGTCATGCCTTCGCGGAAATCGCGGGTCTGGGTGCACAGCACCTGGTTGCGGTCTTCCATGGCAATCACCGCTTCCATGCTGCCGGCGTCCACGGCAATGCCGAGCGCCTCCTTGGTCAGGCGCAGCGCCACGGGCGTGGCGTTGAGCATGTCGTCGGCCAGCGCCTGCGCCTCGGCCTGCAGCGCGGGCAGCGCGTCGACGCGGCTCACGAGGCCCAGTGCGTAGGCACGCTGCGGGTCCATGAAGCGGCCGGTGAGCATGTACTCGGCCGCGACCGAACTGCCGACCATGCGCGGCAGGAAGTAGCTCACGCCCACGTCGCAGGCCGACAGGCCGATGCGGATGAAGGCGGCGTTCATGCGCGCGTCGGGCGTGGCCAGGCGCACGTCGGAGGCCAGCGCGAGCGCAAAGCCGCCGCCGCTGGCCGCGCCCTGCACCACGCTGACGATGGGCTGCGGGCAGCGCCGCATGGCGAGCATGATGTCGCGGATGCCCTTCTGCTGTTCGAGCATGTCGGCCACGCCGAGGTCTTCGCCGCCCACCTGTTCCTTCAGGTCGAGCCCGACGCAGAAAGCGCGGCCCGCGCCCTGCAGCACGACCACGCGCTCGGGGCTGCGTGCACTGAGGCCCTCGAAGTAGTCGCGCAGCGCGCGCACCAGCACCGGGTCGAGCGCGTTCAGACGCTCGGGGCGGTTCAGCGTGAGCCAGGCGACCTCGCCGCGCCGCTCGACCTGCAGCACCTCATTCATGGTTGTCACAGCGCGCGCGAGATCACTTCTTTCATGATCTCGTTGGTGCCGCCGTAGATGCGCTGCACGCGACCGTCGGCGTACATGCGCGCGACCATGTACTCGGTCATGAAGCCGTAGCCGCCGAACAGCTGCAGGCACTCGTCGACCACGCGGCCCTGCGTCTCGGAGGCCCAGAGCTTGGCCATGGAGGCGGTGGCGGTGTCGAGCCGGCCGGCCACGAGGTCTTCCACGCAGCGGTCGATGAAGGCACGGCCGACCTTGATCTGCGTGGCGATCTCGGCCAGCTTGAACTTGGTGTTCTGGAACTCGGCGATCGGCTTGCCGAAGGCCTTGCGGTCGCGCACGTAGTCGAGCGTGGCCTGGTAGGCGCCTTCCATGGTGGCGAGCGCGTTCACGCCGATGATGGTGCGCTCGTACGGCAGGTCGCTCATGAGCTGGAAGAAGCCCTGCCCTTCCTGGCCGCCGAGCAGCGCCTCGGCCGGCACGTGCACGTCGTCGAAGAAGAGCTCGGAGGTGTCCTGCGCCTTCATGCCGATCTTGTCGAGCACGCGGCCCACGCGGTAGCCCTCGCAGCCCTCGGTCTCGACGATGAGGATCGAGGTGCCCTTGGCGCCCTGCGTCGGGTCGGTCTTGGCCACGACCAGCACCACGCCCGCGAGAAAGCCGTTGGTGATGAAGGTCTTGGAGCCGCGGATGCGGTAGCTGCCGTCGGGCTGCTTCTCCGCGCGCGTGCGCACGCCCTGCAGGTCGGAGCCGGCGCCGGGCTCGGTCATGGCGATGGCGCCGACCAGCTCGCCGCGCGCCATGCGCGGCAGGTAGCGTTGCTTCTGTTCCTCGGTGCCGTGGTTCAGGAAGTAGTGCGCCACGATGGTGTGCACCGAGCTGGCCATGCCGCTGAGCGCGCGGCGCGCCTTCTCCTCGTAGAACACGGCCTCGTGGCGGAAGTCGCCGCCGGCGCCGCCGTAGGCCTCGGGAATGTCGGAGCACAGCAGGCCGAGCGCGCCGGCCTTGCGCCAGACCTCGTGGCCGACGTGGCCGCGCTTGCGCGCCTCTTCGTCGTGCGGCACGACTTCGGTCTCGATGAATCGCACGACGTTGTCGCGGTACAGCTCCAGTTCTTCGTCGCTCCACGAGCGGCGGAAATCGATGGGCATGGGGTGTCCTTCAGTGTCTTGGAATGAGGGGAATGGGGTCAGCCGACGCGGCGTTCCTTGCCGGCCCAGAAGGGTTCGCGCAGCTGGAATTTCTGCAGCTTGCCGGCCGCCGACAGCGGCAGCGCATCGCGGAACTCCACGCTGCGCGGGCACTTGTAGTTGGCGATCTGGTCGCGGCAATGGGCAATGACGTCGTCGGCCGTGAGCGGCATGCCTTCGCGCAGCACGATCACCGCATGCACGCGCTCGCCCCACTTGTCGTCGGGCACGCCGATGACGGCCGACATCAGCACCTGCGGCATCTGGGCGATGGCGTTCTCGACCTCGGCCGAGTACACGTTCTCGCCGCCGCTCACGATCATGTCCTTCATGCGGTCGACCACGAACAGCAGGCCGTGTTCGTCCATGTAGCCGCCGTCGCCGGTGTGCATCCAGCCGCCGCGCAGCGCCGCCTCGGTCTCGGCGGGCTTGTTCCAGTAGCCCTTCATGACCATCGGTCCGCGCGCGACGATCTCGCCGACCTGGCCGGGGGGCAGCTCGTTGTCGTCGCCGTCGACGATGCGGATCTCGGCCACGGGCACCGGCGTGCCGGCCGCGCGCAGCAGGCGGTTGCGGTCGGGGCCGGGCAGGTGGAAGTGCGGCATCAGCACGGCCACGGTGGGCGACAGCTCGGTCATGCCGTAGGCCTGCGAGAAGCTGGTGGCGGGCAGCGCGGCCATGGCCTGCTCGAGCAGCGCCACGTCGATGGGCGCGGCGCCGTACAGCAGCATCTGCAGGCTCGACAGGTCGAACTCGGCAAAGCGCGGGTGCTCGATCACACGCTTGATCATGGTGGGCACCAGGAACATCTCGGTGGCGCGCGCGGCCTGGATGGCCTGCAGGATCGCCACCTCGTCGAACATCGGCACCACGTGCTGGGGCACCAGCCGCAGGATGCTCTGCAGCGACAGCCCGCAGCCGGCCACGTGGAACATGGGCACGGCGATGACCACGGCGGCGTTGCGCGTCTCGCGCGGCACCGCGGCCACCGAGCTCAGCGCGTTGATGTAGAGGCTGCCGTGCGTGAGCATCACGCCCTTGGGCCGGCCGGTGGTGCCGCCGGTGTACATGATGGCGGCCAGCTCGTCGGCGCTGTGCGGCGCGTCGTCGATGGGTTGCGCGTCGGCCAGCAGCGCCTCGTAGCCGACCATGCCTTCGGGCACGGGACCGTCGCCGCAGTACACCACGGTGCGCAGCGAGGTCGAGAGCTTGCGCAGCTCGCCGGCCATGGGCGCGAACAGGTCGTCCACCAGCAGGATGCGCGTGTCGCAGTCGTCCAGCGAGTAGGCGACCTCCTTCGGGTTCCAGCGGATGTTCACCGGGTTGATGACGCCGCCGCCCCACCAGGTGCCGAAGAAGAACTCGACGAAGCGGTGCGAGTTGAGGCTCATCATGCCGACGCGGTCGCCGCGCGCCATGCCGAGCTGCTGCAGCACGGCGCCCAGGCGCGCCACGCGGTCGGTGAGGGTCGCAAAGTCGAGGCGGTGGGCGCCGCAGACCACGGCGGTCTCGCGGGCCTTCTCGCGGCGGCCCTTGTGCAGGGGCTGGGTGAGGAACATGGTGTCGTCTCCTTGGTGGTTTTTTTCGTCAGGCAACCCGGCGTGCGTGGCCGGCCCAGTGCGGCTCGCGCAGGCGGTACTTCATGACCTTGCCGGCGCCCGAGATCGGCAGCGCGTCGACGAACGCGACGCTGCGCGGGCACTTGTAGCCGGCGATCAATTCGCGGCAGTGGGCGATGAGCGCGTCGGCATCGGCCTCGGTACCCGGCTTGCGCACCACCACCGCATGCACGGCCTCGCCCCAGCGCTCGTCGGGCACGCCGATGACGGCGGCGGCGGCCACGGCGGGGTGGCGTGCGAGCGCGCCCTCGACCTCGGCGCAGTAGATGTTCTCGCCGCCGCTCACGATCATGTCCTTGTAGCGGTCGACGATGAAGACGAAGCCGTCGTCGTCCATGCGGGCAGCGTCGCCGGTGTGCATCCAGCCATCGCGCAATGCGGCCGCGGTTTGTTCGGGCAGGTTCCAGTAGCCCTGCATCACGCACGGGCTGCGCACGGTGAGTTCGCCCACGGTGCCGCGCGGCACCTCGCGGCCGTCGCCGTCGCACACGCGCAGGTCGATGCCCGAGAGCGCCTGCCCGGCCGAGGCCAGCTTGCCGAGCTTGCGGCCTTCGGGCGAGTGGTAGTGGCGCGTGAGGTAGCTCACGCCGGCCGACAGCTCGGTCATGCCGTAGCCCTGCGCGAACTCGGCCTGCGGGAAGGTGGCGAAGGCGCGCTCCAGCAGCGCCTCGGTGATCGGCGAGGCGCCGTAGCCCACGAAGCGCACGCTCGACAGGTCGGCCTGCGCGGTGCGCGGGTCGTCCACCAGCATCTGCAGCATGGCGGGCACGGCCATGAGGTTGGTGGCGCGGTCGCGCTCGATGGCGGCGAGCATGCCGTCCACCGAGAAGCCCGGCAGGATGATCTGCGCGCAGCCCATGAGCACGCCGCGCAGCAAAAACGACAGCCCCGCCAGGTGAAAGAGCGGCGCCACCTGCAACAGCCGCGCGCTGTCGTCGAAGAAGGCGCCGAGCATCGACACCTGCGCGTTGATCACCAGCGCCGCGTGGCTGAGCATCACGCCCTTGGGCCGGCCGGTGGTGCCGCCGGTGTAGAACACGCCGGCCAGGTCGCCGCCGCCGCGCAGCGCGTCGGGCACGGGCTCGCTCTCGCGGACCAGCGCTTCGTAATCCGTCATGCCCGTGGGCGCCTGGCGCTCGCCCATGTAGACCCAGGTGGTGACGGCGCGCGCGGCGGCGCGCAGTTCGTCCGCCGTCGCCAGGAACTGGTCGTCCACGAACAGGATGTGCGTCGCGCAGTCGTCGAGGGAGTGCGCCATCTCGGCCACGCTCCAGCGCGTGTTGACCGGGTTGACCACGCCGCCGGCCCACCACACGGCCAGGTAGTACTCCAGCGTGCGATCGGCGTTGAGCGCGAGCACGCCCACGCGGTCGCCGGGCTGCACGCCCAGGCGGCGCAGCCCGCCCGCCAGGCGCGCGACACGCTCGCCGAGTTCGCCGTACGTGCGCGTGCGGCCCTGGAACACGGTGGCGACGGCGCGCGGGCTGCACTGCATGGCGCGGTGCAGGGCCTGCGTGAGGTACAGCGGCGGTGGCGTGGTGGGCATGGACAAGGCTCCTGTCGGTGCGGTGCGGAAATGCCATGCATGCGCGAACGCGCATGCCCGGAAAACGAGGACGTCAGCGGGCTTCGGCCACGGGCGCTGCCGCGCCCCAGCGCTTGAGCAGCGCGGGCCCGTCGTCGGGCGACACGGCCGGCGGCACGACCGGTGCGGTGCGGCTGAAGCGTGGCGCGGGCGCGGGCTGCACCACGCCGCCCACGGTGGCGAAGGTGCCGCGCGCCACGTTGTGCGGGTGCTGCGGCGCTTCGTCCCAGTCGAGCACGGGCGCGAAGCAGGCGTCGCTGCCTTCGAGCAGCACGCACCACTCGTCGCGCGTGCGGGTGCGGAACACGTCGGCCAGGCGCAGCTTGAGCAGCGGCCAGCGGTCGGCGTCCATCTGGGCGTCGAAGGCGGGGTCGTCGACCAGGCCGCAGCGCTCGCGCAGCAGGGCGTAGAACTGCGGCTCGATGGAACCGATGGCCACGTACTTGCCGTCGGCGCAGGCGTAGGTGTCGTAGAAGTGGGCGCCGCCGTCGAGCAGGTTCTCGCCGCGCTGGTTGCTCCACTGGCCGGCCGACTTGAAGCCGTACATCATGGCCGACAGCAGGGCGGCGCCGTCGGTCATGGCGGCGTCGACCACCTGGCCCTGGCCCGAGGCCTTGACCTCGTGCAGCGCGGCCAGCAGGCCGAAGGCCAGCAGCATGGCGCCGCCGCCGAAGTCGCCCACGTAGTTCAGCGGCGGCACGGGCGCCTCGCCCGAACGGCCGATGGCGTGCAGCGCGCCGCTGATGGCGATGTAGTTGATGTCGTGGCCGGCCGCGTGCGCCAACGGGCCGTGCTGGCCCCAGCCGGTCATGCGGCCGTAGACCAGGCGCGGGTTGCGCGCGAGGCATTCGGCCGGGCCCAGGCCCAGGCGTTCCATCACGCCGGGGCGGAAGCCCTCGATGAGGATGTCGGCGCGCGCGATGGCGTCGAGCACCGGCGCGGCGGCGTCGGGGGCGCGCAGGTCGACCTCCCAGGTGCTGCGCCCGCGCGCCAGGATGTCGTGGGGGTCGCGCCGCGTGCCGGGGCGCGCGATGCGCAGCACCTCCGCGCCCATGTCGGCGAACAGCATCGCGCAAAAGGGGCCGGGGCCGATGCCGGCCATCTCGACGACCCGAAGTCCTTTCAGGGGTCCTGCCATGTGTGTCTCCTCTGGCGCGCACCCGGCGGCCTGTTGTGTGAAGGCATCTTGGCGCGCGGGCGCCGGCGTCGCATCGTCGGAAGCGACGAAAGCGCGGAAAGACGGTTCAGCGCCCCGTGAAGACGGGCGCGCGCTTGGCCGCGAAGGCGGCGGCGGCCTCGCGGAAATCCTCGGTTTTCAGCGCCAGCACCTGGGCGCGGTTCTCGACCTCGAGCGCGGCGTCGAGGCTCGGCGCCTCGAGGTTGGCCCACATGAGCTGCTTGGTGTGGCGCGTGGCGTAGGGGCTGTTGCGCAGCACGTCGGCGGCCAGGGCGAGCGCGCGCGGTAGCAGGGCTTCGTCGTCCACCAGCGCAGCGACCAGGCCGACGCGCTCGGCCTCGTCGGCCGGCACGGGGCGGCCCGTGAGCATGAGCTCGAAGGCGCGCGAGGCGCCCACCAGCCGCGGCAGGTGGTAGCTGATGCCGCACTCGCCGGCCGTGAGGCCGATGCGCACCGCGCCCACATGGAACGACGCCGAGCGCGCGGCCACGCGGATGTCGGCGCCCAGCGTGAGCGCAAAGCCCGCGCCCACGGCCACGCCGTTGACGGCGGCGATCACCACCTTGTCGAGCGCGCGCAGCCGCCGCACCATGCCGGCGAACAGCTCCTGCCCCGCCATCAGGTCGGCCACCGACGGCTCGCCGTCGAGCGGCTGGTCGTCGCGGCGCGTGAGCGGCGTGGTGAGGTCCCAGCCGGCGCAGAAGCCGCGCCCGGCGCCGGTGAGCACCAGCACGCGCACGCTGTCGTCCTGCGCCAATGCGTCGAGTGCGGCGCACAGGCGCCGCACGGTGGGCTGGCTCAGCGCGTTGAGGCGCGCCGGGCGGTTCAGCGTGAGCAGTGCGATGCCTTCGCGGCTGCGGTCGATGAGGATGTCGTCGTCTGCTTCGCTGTCGGGCATGGCGGTCTCTTTCTCGGCGTTCAGCGACCGCTCCAGCGCGGCGCGCGTTTCTCGATGAAGGCGCGCGGGCCTTCCTTGAAGTCTTCGCTCGCGGCCACGCGCTCGAAGGCGTCGCGCGTGAGGGCGCGCAGCGCGGCTTCGTCGAGCCCGCTGTTCGCCTCGCGCGCCACGCGCAGGCTCTGGCGCACCGCCACGGGGCCGTTGCGTGCGATCTCGGCGGCCAGCGCCAGCGCGGCTTCGCGCAGCGCGTCCACATCGACCACGAGGCGGTTGACCAGGCCGAAGCCGTGCGCGCGCTCGGCATCGAGCTGGCCGGCCGTGAGGATCAGTTCGAGCGCGATGTTCGGCGGAATGGCGCGCGGCAACCGGTACAGCCCGCCCGCCGCGGCGATCAACCCGCGCAGCACCTCGGGCAGGCCGAAGGCGGCCTGCCGCACGGCCACCACGAGGTCGCAGGCCAGCACGAGTTCGGTGCCGCCGGCCAGCGCCTTGCCGTTGACGGCGGCGATCCACGGCTTGCTGCGCTCGCGGTACACGAAGCCCGCGAAGCCGCCGCGCTCGGTGCGCAGCGCGCTGCCGCGCCCGGCCGACACTTCCTTCAGGTCGGCGCCCGCGCAGAAGGCTTCGCGGCCGGCACCGGTGAGCACCACGGCGCGGATGTCGTCGTCGGCCTCGGTGGCATCGACGGCGGCTTCGAGGCCGGTGGCCACGTCACCGTTGACGGCGTTGCGCGCCTCGGGGCGGTCGATGGTGACGAGGGCGACGTGGCCCGGCAAACGTTCGACGTTGACTGCGCTCATGACACGCTCCAGTTCAAAAGATCGTCCGCACCGGCCGTCACCGTGCCGCCGCAGCCGACAGGGCTGCGGTCCAGGTCGGTCAGCACCTTCAGCGAAGCCGCATCCGTGGCCTCGACGCGCGCCATGAGCCGTTCGCCGGCCGGCGTGCGTGCGATCACGATGCCCTGCGAGGGCTGGCCGTCGCGGCCGTAGACCACGGTGAAGGTCTCCAGCGTGGCGGCGCCCGCGTACTGCAGCACCAGCGGCGGCACCGGGCCGCGCCGCGCATCGGCGGCGGCCTGCACGTCGTAGTCGGGCTTCGGAAGTCCCTGCGGCGGCGGGCTGGAGCCCAGCACCAGCGCGTGGTGCTTGGTGACGTACTCGCCCTGCCCGTAGAGCAGCGCGGCCTTGCCCTTCGGCGCGGCGCGCAGTGCGCGCACCAGGCCGGCGGCGGCGTGCGTCATGTAGTCGTTGAGCGGCGCGCCGAAGAAGCTCAGGCCGCCGGTGGAGGTCATGCGCGCCTCGGGCGCCAGGCCCAGCGTGCGGCGCGCCATCTTGGGCACGATGGGGAAGCAGCTGTACAGCTCCAGCATCTCGAAGGCCGAGGCGTCGCCGCCGACCTGCGCGAGCACGGTTTCCATCACCAGGTCCTGCGCGTGCGAGCGGTGGTACTGGTCGCGCTGCAGGTAGTCGCGCGGCTCGCGCGCGGCAGCGCCGTCCCACACGTAGACCCAGCGGTCTTCGGGAATGCCGAGTGCGCGCGCATGGCCCACGCTGGTGAGCAGCACGGCCGCGCCCATGTTGACCAGCGGGTTGGCCACCATGTGCTTGGTGTAGGGCCAGGCGATGAGGCGGTTGGCCGCGTCGACGCGGGCGATGTCTTCGGGCGTGAAGGGCTTGCGCAGCCAGGCGTAGGGGTTGGCGGCGGCCACCTCGGAGTAGCGCGCCCACAGGCGCGACGACTCGTCCTGCGCCTGGCGCGGCGTCTGGCCCCAGTGGGCGAGCGCGGCGTTCTCGTAGAACGGGTAGATGGTGGTCGGCATGGCCGCGCCGAGCTGGATCGCCACGGGGTGGCAGATGTCGGTGCCGCGCACCAGCTTCACGCTGTCGTCGCGCGGGGTCCAGTCGAGCGCGATGCCGAGCTTGGCGGCGGCGTCGACCGTGTAGCGCGCCTCGGCGCCGGTGATGGCGGCCACTTTGCTCTCGCCGCGCGCGATGCGCAGCGCGGCTTCGTGGATGTAGCGCACCGGCGCTTCGCCGCCGGTGACGCCGTAGACGCTGCGCGCCGGATTACAGCCCAGACGCGCATTGAGCAGCGCGGGCGCGTCGGTGTAGGGCCACGAGTACTCGCAGACGACGTCGAGCGAGTCGAGGCCGGCCAGCAGCGCGGCGGCGCCGCTGTCCTGTGTGGCAGCGCGCATGGCGCGCGCCATCAGCTCGATGGGTTCGAGGCCTTCGGCGGCCTCCTTGGTGCGGTGCGTGATCTCGCCGACGCCGACGATGACCGGCGTGCGGTCGTCCAGTGCTGTCATGGGGTTAGTGCTGTGAGAGGGGTTGTTGTTGCTGCAGCTGCGCCACGCGGCGCAGGTGCCACGCGGGCGGGCCGAACTGGCCTTCGATGAGGGTGGCGCGGCGCACGTAATGGCCGACGGCGAGTTCCTCGGTCATGCCCATGCCGCCGTGCAGCTGCACCGCGCCCTGCCCCACGGCGCGGCAAGCCTTGGCGACCGCGACCTTGGCGGACGACACGGCGCGTGCGCGCGACGCCGCGTCGGCGCCCGCGGCCAGTGCCTCGCCCACGCTGGCGGTGAGCGCGTCGGCCTGCTCGAGCGCCATGTGCATGTCGGCCAGCCGGTGCTGCAGCACCTGGAAGCTGGAGATCGGCACGCCGAACTGCTTGCGCTGGCGCACGTAGTCGAGCGTGTCGCGCATCAGCCGGCGCAGGATGCCGATGGACTCGGCGCAGACGGCGAGCGTGGCCTCGTCGAGCGCCTGCTCGATCTGCGGCAGCGCTGCGCCTTCCTCGCCGAGCAACGCATCGGCGTTCAGGCGCACCGCGTCGAAGGCGATGTCGGCGGCGCGGCCACCGTCGCGCGTGCGGTAGGCACGCAGCTGCACGCCGGGTGCATCCTTGGGCACGACCAGCAACGACAAGCCCTTGTCGCTGCGCGCCGTGACGATGAGATGGCTGGCCCATGGCGCGGCCTGCACCACGGCCTTGCGGCCGTCGAGCCGCAGCCGGCCGTCGGCCTCGCGCACGAGCGTCGTGCGCACGTCGTCGCGGGCATGGCGGCTGTGCGGCTCGTCGTGTGCGAAGGCCAGCACGGCCTGCCCGGCGACGACGCGCGCGAGCAATGCATCGGCCTGCGCGCCCGGGTGGCGCTGCAGCAGGCCGGCGCCGATCACCAGCGTCGAAAGATACGGCTCGGCCGCGAGCGCGCCCCCCAGCGTGGGCATCAGCGCGAGGTGCGCGGCCAGCCCGAGGCCCAGTCCGCCCTGCGCTTCGGGCAGGGCCGCGCCCAGCAGACCGAGGTCACTTGCCAGGCCTTGCCAGAACGGCGGCGGTGCGTTGTCGGCGGCGGCCAGCGCATGAAGCCGCTGCTCGAAGCCGTGCTGGTCGTCGAGGTAGCGCGCGAGGCTGTCGCGCAGCATCGCGAGGGTGTCGTCTTGGTCGGTGAGGGTGGTCATGAAAAACTGGCCTCAGCGTGATTGCAGGAGCTGCGCGGCGATGATGTTGCGCTGCACTTCGTTGGAGCCCGCGTAGATCGACGCGGCGCGGTCGTTGAGGTAAGCCGACATCGAGAACACCGCCTCCTCGGGCACGACCAGCGCGACCTGCAGGCTGTCGTCCAGCGGCAAATCGGCCGCCGCGTAGTGGGCGGCGATCTCCACGCCGAGTTCGGTCAGGCGCTGGCGCAGCTCGGAGCCCATCACCTTGCCCATCGAGGGCCGGATGCCGTGCGGCTCGCCGCGCGCCTGGGCGCGCAGCGACTGCAGCTCGGTGGCCTCGACCGCATCGATGGCGCAGTCCATCTCGGCCAGGCGCAGCGCCATCTCGCGCGCCTCGTCGGCGGCGGTGTCGCCCGCGGCAGCAAAGGCGCTGTCGGCGGCGGCGCGCAGCCGGCGCAGGCGTGCGCGCAGCATCGGCGCCCAGGCCCCGCCGCGCTCGTGCTGCAGCAGGTACTTCGCGACGGTCCAGCCCTGGTTCTCCTCGCCGATGAGGCCGCTGGCGGGCACGCGCACGTCGTCGAAGAACACCTGGTTGAGCTCGTGGTCGCCCGAGATGCTGATGATCGGGCGGATGGTCAGGCCGGCCTGGGGGATGTCGAAGCACAGGAAGCTGATGCCCTGCTGCGCCTTGCCGCCCGAGGCGGTGCGCACGAGGCAGAACATGCGGTTGGCGTACTGTGCGTGGGTGGTCCAGATCTTGGTGCCGTTGATGACGTAGTCGTCGCCGTCGCGCACCGCCTTGCACTGCAGCGAGGCCAGGTCGGAGCCCGACTGCGGCTCGGAGTAGCCCTGGCACCAGTAGTCCTCGCCCGAGCGGATGCCGGGCAGCCAGGCCTGCTTCTGCGCCTCGGTGCCGAAGGCGATGATCACCGGCGCGACCATGCCGGGGCCCATGGGTGCGCGCGGCGGCGCGTCGACCGCGGCCAGCTCGCTCGCGAAGAGGTAGTGCTGCATCGGCGTCCAGCCGGTGCCGCCGTGTTCCACCGGCCAGTGCGGCACGCTCCAGCCCCGTTGGGCCAGCACGCGGTGCCAGCGGTTGCCGTCGGCGTAGTCGGTGAAGATGCCAGAGCAGCGGCGCCCTGCGGCACGCAGCTCAGGCGTCAGCTCGCGCGCGAGAAAGTCGCGAACCTCGTCGCGAAACGCGGTCTCCGCCGCGCTGAGGGTCCAGGCCATGGTGTTGTCTCACAGGGTTCACACCCGGCAAGTGTGTGACCTGGGAGGGCCTGACGGTATCGTCGGATCGGACGAACCTGATTGCGGATGGTGCTTGCGCGGGGAGAGGCAGCCAAACGCCCCAAAACCCTGCGCATGTCGGGCGGCTCTGGACAGCGCTGGCCGAAAGCAAAACGCCGCGCCGCTATCCCCGCTGTGCGGGGATAACGGCGCGGCGTCTTGGTTGTTGTCGCGTGCCGCCTGCCTATGCGGTGTTGATGTTGCTGTTCCTGAACTCCGAGTTCTCGAAGAAGCTGCCGTAGTAGACGACTTTCTCCCCCTTGACTCCCTCGCCCCGGATGCCATCGCAATGGCAGTCAAGAATGTCTACCCCGGTCCATTGGCAGTTGATGAAGCCCAGACTCTTCCAGGTACAGCTTTGGAACTTGCAGCCTGCCCACTGAGTACCGGAGTACACAGCACCCGCCATCGTCGCACCCGTGAAGGTGCAGCCCGACATGCCGGCTCCGCTCATGTCGCAGTCGCTCATGCTTCCGCCACCACCACCAGTGCAGTCCGACATCTGCGAGTCCTTCATCATGCATTTGTCGTAGTTGCAGCTTTGGAGATCGCACCCTGTCATCTTCAAGCTCTGCATGTCGCAGTTGCTGAAAGTGCAATTGGTGAAAGTGCATCCCGTGATGCCTAGGTTTTCCATATTGCAGCCGGTGAAGCGAACCCCCGTGAACTGGCTTGACGACCAGTTCGCGTCCTTGAAGGTGGTGAACGTGAAGCTGCTGCCGTTGAAGCAGGTCGACGTGATGGTGATGAAGTCGAGATCGAGCCCCGAATAACTGTCGCCATCGCTCTCTCCAGACAGGCCTGCTTGCGCGCCGCCCGCGCCTTTGCGCCACTTGTCGTGGTCTTTGATGATCTGATTGGCGCTCATTGAAACAACTCCTGTACGGTGTCTGCAAATTTTCCAGGCGGCACACGCCCCCACAGCAGGCTTTCGATTGCATTCCAATGCGCCACCGGCACATCGTCGCCTCGGCACGAACGCACGGTTGAAAAGAGCGTGTGGCGGATGTCATCGAGTACGCGCTTGCCGTTGATGGCCTTGCGGTACAGGCCTTTGAACCCGAGTGCGATGAGGATCAACAGGAGTTCCAGCAGTTCGATGTGCTCGGCTGGGCTCTTGGTCAGGGCCGCCATGAGTTTGAAGACGTTTTCTCCGCCCCGGGCGTCGCCGTGAAACTGAACCGCCAGGTTTCGTTCAGTCCATAGGTTGGCGCCCACTGCGGTGTCCATCTCCCGGGCGGCCAGACCCGCCACCTCATCCAACGCGGTGCAGAGCGAGTAGCTCGCGCCAGCGATGTACTCCTGGCGAATCCGGGCATCCGCGCACACCGACTGGAAGCTAGTGACTTGACTCGTCAGATCACTGTGCAAGACACCGGCGTGCTCCGAATCCAGCTGCTCAGGCATATGAGCTAAAGCAAGCAAGAGCGAGCGAGAAGCCTCGAGCAGAGGGACGCGAGCAGCTTGAATGGCGACCAATCGATCGGTCTGTGGGGATCGGCGTACAAGGGGTTGCGGGCTCGCCAAAAGAGGTTTGGGCTGAGTTCTTGGGGTCGCCGCAGCAGAAAGACTCCGGGCAATTTGCTCAAAATAATCCCAAGCTGCGAGTGTGTATTTTTGTTGAAGAGGCATAGTGAACGATGTCGAGCTGAATTGCTTTCAAGATTGCCCGTGGATTGCTTGACTCTCTTGGTTCTTCTCTTTGCTGCACTTCATTTGGGCTCCCACCGCAACGGCTCTTCTGGCCCCAGCCCGCTCTCGCGCCGTTTCTGACCGCAGTCGCTGTTCCACTCTTCGGGGAAGGTGGGCCATGAGCAAAGCCGCTCGGCCAGACAGTGCAACGGTGCCCACACTGCGTTGAGCATGAAGTTGAAGTCGGTTTGAATCGATGTCTTGCCTTCCTCGGCACGCCCACCGATGCGGTCGAGCGCGCGTGACGGCCCCAGCACCGTTTCTTCGACGTGCTCCCCCGGCGTCTGGAAGCCCTTGCGCAGCCACTCGTATTCCGAAGGTTCGGGTACTGCATCCATGCCCTCTTCCATGAACGTGCGGATGTACTGCCAGAGGTTTTCACCGGCCAGTTTGGGGCCGACCCACAGTACTTCTTCGCCCTTGCGCTCTTCGTCGGCACAATCGAAGGGCGGCCAGTACAGGAGCAGGCCACACATGCCGAACTCGCCGCCGCGATTGTCTTGGCGAGCTTGACGCGCCACCGGGTTGTGCAGATCCTCATATGTCATTTCGCGTGGAGCACACCAGTTCACATGGGCTTGCACGCGATCCCAATCCAACACCACGTTGCCGCCGTAGCGTGCGGGGCGCAGCACGTAGACCTTGCGGGCGGTTCGGTTGAAGCGGTAGCGGGCGCGGAGAGAGGTGAAGAAGTTGGGGGCGAATGTCTGCGGCCAGAGCAAGTAGATAAACACCGCAAGTCCAAGAACACTTCCTCCCCCTAGAAAAATCCCGTAATACCAATCCGACGAAAACAACTCCGTACTTGCCAGATCTAGGCCCGTAAAAGGTGCGAGCCAACCTAGGGGAATAAAAAGTATTGCCGCCACCAAGAAGATCAACGACCTGTCCTCTTCGCCCATGTTGGATAGCTCGATGAAATGCTCGTTGCGATCAAACAGCGTTCGCAACCAGTTCAAGCCAGGTCGCGGCTCCTTGTTTTTTTTCTTCGGCTTGTCTTTGGGGGACTGAAGCGTTGTGTAGTCGTTGATGTCCGCAATAAATTCGAAAGCTTTACGCTGCCCATGCTCCTTGCGATAAGCAAGAAAACCAGCTTCACAATCAAACATCTCAGTCCTTATTCAATTTCGGCCAACGCATCGGCTAGCTTGCTCATCGTCTCTTTCTCACTCCCGTGCGGAATCTTCTTGCTTCCGGCCTTCCGGAACGGCTGCGCTTGCAGCCAGTTGGCCCAGGCATCGCCCTTGAGCTTGCCGATGACGACAGTTAAAGCGACAGTCGCAATCAACGTAACGAAATTGAATCGCAGCAACCAGAGAGGCGCTGTGAGATAGCGGGCGCCGATGAGGACACCGCCAATGGTGGCTGCGCCAGTCGCTGCTCTTGCCCCATAGGCGTAAGCGAGTGCTCGTTCTTGCTCCGCAGACGCCGTTGCCCTATCCGCCAGATCCCAAGCCACCCCCACAAC
>NZ_JBWKXQ010000031.1:0-78497 GCF_059423125.1 Variovorax sp. GW531-E2
CTTCCCGCAGCGAAATCAAGGAGGAGGCCGTAGGCCGGGGGACATTCGCGGAGGGAAGTACCCGGTGGCCTGTGCACGCGCCCCGAAAAAAACAGGCGTAAAAAAGCCCCCGACTGGGGGCTTCCAACAATTCAGAAAGAGGCGTTAGGCCAACGTGTAAGCCGTCTTCACCGTCGTGAAGAACTCCTGCGCGTACTTGCCCTGCTCCCTCGGTCCATAGCTCGATCCTTTGCGACCACCGAAGGGCACGTGATAGTCCACCCCCGCCGTCGGCAAGTTCACCATCACCATGCCCGCCTGGCTGTGCCGCTTGAAGTGCGTCGCGTACTTCAGCGAGGTCGTCGCAATGCCGGCCGACAAACCGAACTCCGTGTCGTTCGCCGTCGCCAGTGCCTCTTCGTAGTTCTTCACGCGGATCACGCTCGCCACCGGCCCGAACACCTCCTCGCGATTGATGCGCATGTTCGCCGCGGACTCGCTGAACAGCGCCGGCGACATGTAGTAGCCGTCCGTCTCCAGCTTCAGCAGCTCGCCGCCGGCCGCCAGCGTGGCGCCCTCGCCCTTGCCGATGGCGACGTACTCCATGTCCTGGTCGAGCTGCGACTTCGACGACACCGGCCCCACGTCGGTGCCCTGCGCCAGCGCATCGCCGACCTTGATCTTCGCCATGCGCGCCTTCATCGCCTCGATGAACTTCGGGTAGATGCCTTCGGTCACGATGAGGCGGCTCGACGCCGTGCAGCGCTGGCCCGTCGAGTAGAACGCGCTCTGCACGCTGAGCTCCACGGCCTGCGCGAGGTCGGCGTCGTCGAGCACCACCTGCGGGTTCTTGCCGCCCATTTCGAGCTGCACCTTCTTGTGGTTGGTGACGCACTGGATCGCGATGTTGCGGCCCACGCCCACCGAGCCCGTGAAGCTGATCGCGTGGATGCCGGGGTGGTTGACCAGCGCATCGCCGATCACGCTGCCGCGGCCCATCACGAGGTTGAACACGCCGGCCGGAATGCCCGAGCGGCTGATGATCTCGGCCAGCGCCCAGGCGCAGCCCGGCACGAGGTCGGCGGGCTTGAGCACCACGCAGTTGCCGAAGGCCAGCGCGGGCGCGATCTTCCAGGCAGGAATCGCGATGGGGAAGTTCCACGGCGTGATGAGCCCGACCACGCCCACCGGCTCGCGCGTGATCTCCACGCCGATGTTCGGGCGCACCGAGGGCAGCACCTCGCCCGACAGGCGCAGGCACTCGCCCGCGAAGAACTTGAAGATCTGCCCCGCGCGCGTGGCCTCGCCGATGCCTTCGGCCTTGGTCTTGCCTTCTTCACGCGCCAGCAGCGTGCCGAGCTCTTCCTTGCGCGCGAGGATCTCGGTGCCGATCTTGTCGAGCGCGTCGGAGCGCGCCTGGATGCTGCCCGTCGCCCAGGCGGGGAAGGCGGCGGTGGCGGCGGCCGCGGCCGCGTCGACCTGGCCCTTGTCGCCCTGCGTGTACTGGCCCAGCACGTCGGCCAGGTTGCTGGGGTTGATGTTGGGGCTGTAGCTTTGGCCAGCCAGCCATTCGCCATTGATGAGGTTGTTGAACTCAGTCATCGTCGATGTCCTTGTGTGCGTGTTGCGGTGAGGAGGTTGGAAAAGTCCGACGGCTAGGTGGCGCCTTCGGACTCCACGTAGAGGGCGTACAGCGAATGGCTGGCCGCCATGTAGAGGCGATTGTTCTTGGGGCCGCCGAAGGTGAGGTTGGCACAGCGTTCGGGCAGGCGGATGAAACCGATGGGCTTGCCTTGCGCGTTGAAGATCTTGACGCCATCGAGGTCTTCGGACTTCGCCTGCGGCTGATAGACCTTCATGCCGTTGCCGGCATCGACGGGTTCGGGAGCGACGGCGCCGTTCCAGCCCCAGCCCATCCAGAGGTTGCCGTCGCGGTCGACGCGAAAGCCATCGAGCGCCGCGGCGCCCGTGCCGTCGATGAGCTTCAGCTTGTTCGACACGCTGCCGTCGGCCGCCACGTCGTAGCTCCAGAGGCTGCGGTTGGGCGTGCCCTTCCACTCGACAACGTAGAGCTTTTTCTCGTCCGGCGAGAAGGCCAGGCCGTTCGGGTTCACCAGGTCGGTGATCACCGCCGAGAGCTGGCCGTCGGGCGTGAGGCGGTACACGTTGGTCGTCGCCTGCTCGGACGCGGCCTTCTCGCCTTCCCACGTGCCCGAGATGCCGAAGAGCGGGTCGGTGAACCACACGGTGTCGTCCGACTTCACAACCACGTCGTTCGGCGAATTCAGCCGCTTGCCCTGGTAGCGGTCGGCCAGCACGGTCATGCGCCCGTCGGCCTCGGTGCGCACCACGCGCCGCGTCACCGAGTGCTCGCAGCTGATGAGGCGGCCCTGCCGGTCACGCGTGTTGCCGTTGCAGTAGCCGGCGTTCGCCTTGTGGACCTTGAACTCGCCGGTCTTCTCCTCGTAGCGCATCAGCCTGTTGTTCGGGATGTCGCTGCACACGAGGTAGCCCTCGCGCGGCAGGTACACCGGGCCCTCGGCCCAGCGCATGCCGGTGCCGACCTGCTCGAGCGTGCTGCTGTAGATGCGGTACTTCGCAAAGCTGGGGTCGAGGATCAGCACCGACGGATCGGGATACCGCTGCTGCGGCTTGTGGGGAAACGACTGGGCGCCCGCGGCGGCGGCCACGGCGCCGAGTGCCGAGCCGGCAGCCGCTTGCAGCAGGCGACGGCGATCCATGTGCTTGTTCATTCAGTCTCCTTGGATGTTTCAGCCGTCAGCGCACGAAGGCACCGGGCGCTCAGCGGACCATGCAGGGACGCTTGTTGTCGAAGGTCCAGTTCGGAATGAGGAACTGCATTGCCTGCGCATCGTTGCGCGCGCCGAGACCATGCTTCAGGTACAGCTGGTGCGCCTTCTCGACCTCGGCCATATCGAGCTCGATGCCCAGGCCGCCGCGCGTGGGCACCTGCACGAGGCCGCCCTCGATCTGCAGCGGTGCCTTCGTGAGGCGCTGGCCGTCCTGCCAGATCCAGTGCGTGTCGATGGCCGTGACCTTGCCGGGTGCCGCCGCAGCCACGTGCGTGAACATCGCGAGCGACACATCGAAGTGGTTGTTGGAATGCGAGCCCCAGGTCAGGCCCCAGGCCTGGCACAGCTGCGCCACGCGCACCGAGCCCTGCATGGTCCAGAAGTGCGGGTCGGCCAGCGGAATGTCGACCGACTGCAGCGAGAGGCTGTGCACCATCTCGCGCCAATCGGTGGCGACCATGTTGGTGGCGGTGGGCAGGCCGGTGGCGCGGCGGAACTCGGCCATCACCTCGCGACCCGAGAACACGCCCTCGGCACCGCACGGGTCTTCGGCATAGGCCATCACGCCGTGCAGGTCGCGGCACAGGCGGATGGCGTCGGCCAGCAGCCAGCCGCCGTTGGGGTCGAGCGTGACGCGCGCCTGCGGAAAGCGTGCGTGCAGCGCGCGGATCGCCTCGACCTCTTCCTCGCCGCGCAGCACGCCGCCCTTGAGCTTGAAGTCGGTGAAACCGTAGCGTGCATGCGTGGCCTCGGCCAGACGCACGATGGCCTCGGGCGTCATGGCCTCTTCGTGGCGCAGGCGGAACCAGTCGTTGTCGGCGTCGGGGTCGGTCTCGTACGGCAGGTCGGTCTTCGTGCGGTCGCCCACGTAGAACAGGTAGCCGAGCATCTGCACCGCATCGCGCTGCTGGCCTTCGCCGAGCAGCGCGGCCACGGGCACGCCCAGGTGCTGGCCCAGCAGGTCGAGCAGCGCGGCTTCGGCGGCCGTCACGGCATGGATGGTCACGCGCAGGTCGAAGGTCTGCAGGCCGCGCCCGCCGCTGTCGCGCGCGGCAAAGGCGCTGCGCATGCGGTTGAGCACGGCGTTGTGGTTGCCGATGGGCTGGCCCACGATGAGGTCGCGCGCGTCTTCGAGTGTCTGGCGGATCTTCTCGCCGCCCGGCACCTCGCCCACGCCAGTGTGGCCGGCGCTGTCGGTGAGGAGCAGCAGGTTGCGCGTGAAGAACGGGCCGTGCGCGCCGCTGAGGTTCATCAGCATGCTGTCGTGGCCGGCGACGGGCACGACGCGCATGGCGGTGACGACGGGCGCGCCCGACACGACGGGGGAGGCAGCAGATTCAGGAGAGGTCATCTTCGGGCTCGGTGGCTCAGTCTGCGGTGATGTGGCGGGTGTCGATCAATGTCTTCCATCGCGCCCACTCGCGCAACTGGAAGGCGGTGAAGTCCTCGGGCGTGCTGGCGACGATTTCCAGGCCCTGGTCGAGCATGCGTTTCTTGGTCTCGGGGTCTTGCATGGCGGCGATGACCGCGTCGCTCAGCTTCTTCTTCGTGGCGGCGGGCAGGCCCTTGGGCGCGGCCATGCCCTGCCACGAATAGACCTCGGCGCCCTTCACGCCGGCTTCGGCGAGCGTGGGCACGTCGGGCAGCACGGGCGAGCGCTTGTCGCCGGTGACAGCCAGCGCGCGCAGCTTGCCGGCGCGGATGTGCGGCAGCACGGCGTTCACGTTCTGGAACGAGAAGTCGACCTGGTTGCCCAGCAGGTCGTTCACGGCCGGCGCGCCGCCCTTGTAGGGCACGTGCACGCCTTCGGTCTTCGATTGCTGCCAGAAGAGTTCGGCCGACAGGTGGTCGGACGAGCCGTTGCCCGAGCTCGCGAACGAGACCTTGCCCGGCGTCTTGCGCAAGAGCGCGAGCACGTCGGCCACGCTGCGCTCGGTCCGCGCGACGTTCGCCACGAGCACGTTGGGCGCCTGCACGGGCACGCTGATGTAGTCGAAGTCTTTGGTCGCGTCGTAGGGCACGCTCTTTTGCAGGTGCGGCGTGACGACGAAGGCGCCGAGCGACGACACCAGCAGCGTGTAGCCGTCGGGCAATGCGCGCCGCACGAAGCCGGTGCCGATGGTGCCGGTGGCACCGGGCCGGTTGTCGACCACGAAGCTGCCGCCGAGCTTGCCCTGCAGCTGCTGCGCCAGCGCGCGCGCCACCATGTCGGTGGAGCCGCCGGCCGGGAACGGCACGATGATCGTCACGGGTTTCTGCTGCGGCCATGCATCGGCCTGCGCCCAGGCGTGCAGCGGCGACAGCAGCGCGGTGGCGGCGAGCGCGAAGCCCGTCGCCAGGAATTGCGTTCTCTTCATGCGCGGTGGTCCGATCAGGAAGGAAGGCGCACAGCCTGGCGCGCGAGCAGCTTCCATTCGCCGCCCTGCTTCTGCCAGACGCCGAGGATCTTCAGCGCGACCTTGCCGGGCTTGCCCGAATCGTTGGTGTCGGCCGTGAGCGTGTGGCGCACGATGGCGGTGTTTCCGTCGACCACCTTGATGGTCTGGTCGGTGATCGCGATGGTCACGAAGTCCGACTTGCGGTCGAGCAGGTCGGCGATGAAGCTGGCCTGCGTGTCGACCTTGCCGCCCGAATGGCCGTAGCTCAGGTCGTCGGCCACCAGCGCGCGCAGCGCGGCGGGCGTCGGGTCGACCATGGCGACGCGCAGCCGCTCGGCGGCCGCCGCAACTGCGGGTTCGGCCGCTGCGCCGCTGCTGCTGCCACCGCTGGCGGCACAACCCGCGAACACGGCGGTCGCTGCGGCGGCGAGCAGGAATTTTCTGATGAGCATGTCGTTGTCTCCTGTTTGTTTTGTGGTGCGGTCGACTGCGATCAGTGCCGGCTTACTGCGGGCCGAGCGTGTCGATGAGCGCCTTCAGCGCGTCCATCTCGTCGGGCTTCAGGTCGGTCAGCGGCGCGCGCACGGGGCCGGCGTCGTGGCCGACGAGCTTGGCGCCCGCCTTCACGATGCTCACGGCATAGCCGGGCACGCGGTTGCGCAGCTCCAGGTAAGGCATGAAGAAGTTCTTCAGCAGGCGGTGCTGCGTGGCCATGTCGTCGTTGGCGACCGCGTGATAGAAGTCCATCGCCGTCTTCGGGATGAAGTTGAAGACCGCCGACGAGTACACGGGCGTGCCCATCGCCTTGTAGGCCGCGGCATAGACCTCGGCCGTGGGCAGGCCGCCCAGGTAGGCGAAGCGGTCGCCCATCTTCTGGAAGATCGCGACCATCGCCTCGATGTCGCCCACGCCGTCCTTGAAGCCGACGAGGTTCGGGTTGCGCTCGGCCAGGCGGGCCAGCGTGTCGGGCTTCAGGCGGCTCGAAGCGCGGTTGTAGACGATCACGCCGAACTTCACGCTCTTGCACACGGCCTCGACGTGCGCGGCCAGGCCTTCCTGGCCGGCTTCGGTGAGGTAGTGCGGCAGCAGCAGGATGCCGTGCGCGCCGGCCTTCTCTGCCGCTTGCGCGCATTGGATGGCGAAGCGCGTCGGGCCGCCGGCGCCGGCAATGATCGGCACCACGCCGCGGCAGGTGTCGACCGCGGTCTGGATGATGCCGGGGTACTCGTCACCCGTCAGCGAGAAGAACTCGCCCGTGCCGCCCGCGGCGAACAGCGCGCTCGCGCCGTAGGGTGCCAGCCATTCGAGGCGCTCGATGTAGCCCTTCTTGTTGAAGTCGCCATTGCTGTCGAAGTCGGTCAGCGGGAACGAGAGCAGGCCGGAGCCCATGATGGTCTTGAGTTCTTGCGGATTCATCGGAAGTCGTCCAGTGAAAAAAGAGAAATGAGGAAAAGAAGAAAGAAGAAGGGGCCGCTCAGTCGAGCTTGAGATTGGCCTGCTGGATCACTTGCGCCCAGCGCGCGCGTTCCTTGGCGAAGAACTGGTCCTGCTCGGGCGCGGTCATGGTCACGACCTCGGCGCCCTGCCCCGCAAGCCGCGCCCGGATGTCGGGCGTGCGGATGATGCGGACCAGTTCCTTGTTGAGCCGGGCGATCACCGCGTCAGGGGTGCCGCGCGCCGCGACCACGCCCTGCCATGTGCCCGACTCGTAGCCGGGAACGCCCTGCTCCGCGATGGTCGGCACGCTGCCGATCAGCGGCATGCGCGTCGACTTCGACACCGCGATGAGCTTGAGCTTGCCGCTCTGTACATGCGGGTACGTGGCCAACATGCCGTTCATGAGCACCTGCGTCTGGCCCGCGACGGTGTCGAGCACGGCCTGCACGCCGCCCTTGTAGGGCACGTACTCCCACTTGGCGCCGCTCTTGCGCTGCAACTCGACGCCGGCCAGGTGCGCGGTGCTGCCGCTGGCGGTGACGGCGAAGTTGAGGTCGCTCTTCTTCGACAGCTCGACCAGCTCCTCCAGCGTGTTGGCCTGCACCGACGGGTGCACCACCAGCAGGTGCGGCGAGTAGGCCAGCATGGCCACGCTGCGCAGGTCCTTCGACGGATCGAACGGCAGCTTGGGGTACAGCGACGGGCTGATGGCCAGCGCGCCGAGGTCGCACAGCATGAGCGTGTGGCCGTCGGCCGGCGCCTTGGCCAGCATGTCGGCGCCGAGGTTGCCGTTGGCGCCCGCACGGTTCTCGATGACCACGGGCTGGCCCAGCGCCTCGGACAGCGGCTGGCCGATGGCGCGCGCGATGATGTCCGACGAGCCGCCCGGCGGGTACGGCACGATGAGACGGATGGGCTTGGAAGGCCAGGTGCCGCCCGCCCCTTGCGCAAACGCGTGCAAGGGCAGGCTGGCGGCCAGTGTGGTGGCGAGGGCGGCGCCGAGCGCGCCGCGTCGGTTGACGGTCATGGGGGCTGTCTCCTGAAGTTCGATGCAGGCATGCGGGGCCGCGATGGCGCCGCATGTTATCAGTCATCGTACAACTAGAAAATCAGCTTGTCCAGACTTGAGCCCCGAAAACCCGGGGAGAACTCAGCGCGAAGGGGTGTTGTCGGACGAGGCGGCGCCGTGGCCGGCCGCCTCCGCCCTGGCTTTCTGTTGTTGCGCGGCTTCCTGCGCCATGCGCAGCCGCTCGCGGCTGTTGGTCAGGTGGATGCGCATCGCGGCGCGTGCCGACTCGGGGTCGCGGCGCGCGATGGCCGCGTAGATTTCCTCGTGCTCGCGGTTCACGCGGCTCAGGTAGCTGCCGTCCTGCACGCGGATCGCGCTGATGCGCGTGCGCGGGATGATCGTCGTGCCCAGGTGCCGCATGATGTCGGCGAAGTAGGGGTTGCCGGTCGACTGCGCGATCTCCAGGTGGAAGGCGAAGTCGGGCCCCACCGTGTCGCCGCCCACCTTGACGTTCTGCTCGAACGCGTCGAGCGCCTGGCGCATCGCGACCAGCTGCTCGTCGGTGCGCCGGCTCGCGGCCAGCCCGGCGGATTCGGTCTCCAGGCTGATGCGCAGCTCGAGCACGGCGAGCACGTCGACCGAGGTCGCGATCTCGCCGGGATCGAGGCGGAACACCCCGCCCATGCCACCCGGGCGCGGCTGCAGCACGAAGGTGCCCACGCCGTGCAGCGTCTCGACCAGCCCGCCTGCCTGCAGCTTGGACAGCGCCTCGCGCACCACGGTGCGGCTCACGCCGTAGGCCTGCATGATGGCCGACTCGGTGGGCAGCTTGTCGCCGGGGCGCAGCGACTGGCTGCGGATCTTCTCGCCCAGGTCTTCCACCAGCCCGTTCGCCAGGCCGCGCGCGCGCTGGCGCGGCCGCCCCACGAAAGCGGCGTTGCCCGCCGGGTTGTCGGCGGTCGTTGTCTGAACTTCGGGATTACCCGCAGTCGGTGAGGCCATGACGACGATCATAATCCCCTCACAGTTGTACGACAACAGATAACTTATCACCTAAAAAACGGTGACGACGTTGTCCACCTCCTCCGCTTCCCCTCACACATCCCGAAGACATGTCGACGCCTGAAGCCCCCTCCCCCCAGCTCGGCCGCCTGCTGCTGACCGGCGCCGCCGGCGGCCTGGGCCGCGTGCTGCGCGAACGGCTCGCGCCTTTTGCGAACGTGATCCGCCTCTCCGACATCGCCGACATCGCACCGGCCACAGGCGCGCATGAAGAAGTCGTGCCCTGCGACCTGTCCGACAAGGCCGCGGTCGATGCGCTGGTGGCCGGCTGCGATGCCATCGCCCATTTCGGCGGCGTGTCGGTCGAGCGCCCGTTCGAGGAGGTGCTCGAAGCCAACATCAAGGGCGTGTTCAATTTGTACGAAGCCGCGCGCCGCCACGGCGTGAAGCGCGTGGTGTTCGCCAGCTCGAACCATGTGATCGGCTTCTACAAGCAGGACGAACACATCGACGCGCACGCCGCGCGCCGGCCCGACGGCTACTACGGCCTGTCGAAGTCCTTCGGCGAGGACATGGCGCAGTTCTACTTCGACCGCTGGGGCATCGAGACGGTGAGCATCCGCATCGGCTCGTCGTTCCCCGAGCCGCTCAACCGCCGCATGATGAGCACCTGGCTCAGCTACCGCGACCTGACGACGCTGATCGAAAAGTCGCTCTTCACGCCCGACGTGAAGCACACGGTGGTCTACGGCATGTCGGCCAACCGCGACCTGTGGTGGGACAACGCCGCCGCCGCGCACCTGGGCTTCGTGCCGCAGGACAGCTCCGAGGTGTTCCGCGACAAGGTCGAGGCGCAGCCGAAGGTGGCGCCCACCGACCCGAACGCCATCTACCAGGGCGGCGCGTTCACCGCTCAAGGCCCATTCGGCGACTGAACGCGCCGCACCGCATGCAAGCCGAACTCGTTCTCGACGCGCGCAACGGCACGGGCGAAAGCCCCGTGTGGCTGGCCGCGGAGCAGGCGCTCTACTGGGTCGACATTCCCGCGCGCACGCTCAACCGCTGGCACGCGAGTGAAGGCCATGCGAAGTGGCAGGCCGATGAAATGATCGCCTGCGTCGCACCGCGCGCCGGCCAGCCCGGCGAGTGGATCGCCGGCATGGAAAGCGGCCTGTTCTCGCTGCGCCCGCGCGCCAACGGCACGCTCGCGGCCACACCGCTCGCGCCGGTGGCGCACGCCGCGCCGGGCATGCGCTTCAACGACGGCCGCTGCGACCGGCAGGGCCGCTTCTGGGCCGGCACGATGCTGCTCGACATGGCCGCCGGCGCACGCGTCGGCCGCCTGTACCGCTACGGCGCCGGCGACGACAGCGCAGCCCTGAAGCTGGACGACCTGATCGTGCCCAACGGCCTGGCCTTCAGCCCCGACGGCCACACGATGTACCTGTCGGACTCGCACCCGAGCGTGCAGACCGTCTGGGCCTTCGACTACGACACCGACACCGGTACGCCGAGCAACCGCCGCCTGTTCGTCGACATGAATCCCCTGCCCGGCCGCCCCGACGGCGCGGCGATGGACGTCGACGGCTGCTACTGGATCTGCGGCAACGACGCCGGCCTGGTGCACCGCTTCACGCCCGACGGCCGGCTCGACCGCTCGGTCGCCGTGCCGGTGAAGAAGCCCGCCATGTGCGCCTTCGGCGACCCAAACCTCGACACGCTGTTCGTCACCTCGATCCGCCCCGGCGGCATCGACCTGTCGGACCAGCCGCTGGCCGGCGGCGTGTTCGCGCTGCGCCCCGGCGTGGCGGGCGTGCCCGAGCCGGCCTTCGGCGGCTGACCCCTTTTCTTTTTCATTGACGACAACCACCAAGAGGACGAGACAAATGAAGCTCTACAAGACACTCATCGCACTTGCTGCCGGCGCGGCGGCCGCGTTGACCACGCTGGCTGCCGGCGCCACCGAGTTCCGCTCGGCCGACATCCACCCCGACGACTACCCCACCGTGACCGCCGTGAAGTTCATGAGCGAACGGCTCAAGGCGCTGTCCGGGGGCAAGCACAGCATCAAGGTCTTCAACAACAGCGCACTCGGCAACGAGAAGGACACGATCGAACAGACCAAGATCGGCGCGCTGCAGATGGTGCGCGTGAACATCGCGCCCATGAACAACATCTGCCCCGAGACGCAGGTGCCGACCATGCCCTTCCTGTTCCGTTCGGTGGAGCACCTGCACAAGGTGCTCGACGGCCCGGTCGGCGAAGAAATCCTGAAGTCGTGCGAGAAGCAGGGCTTCGTGGGCCTGGCCTACTACGACAGCGGCGCACGCTCGATGTTCACGGCCAAGAAGCCCGTGCGCAACTTCGCCGACATGAAGGGCCTGAAGGTGCGCGTGCAGCAGTCCGACCTGTGGGTGTCGATGCTCGAGGCCATGGGCGCCAACGCCACGCCGATGCCGATGGGCGAGGTCTACACGGGCCTGAAGACCGGCCTCATCGACGCCGCCGAAAACAACTACCCCACCTACGAAAGCGCGCGCGCCTTCGAGGTCGCCAAGTACTACAGCAAGACCGAGCACTCGATGGCGCCCGAGATGCTGCTGTTCTCCAAGCGCGCGTGGGACAAGCTCTCCGCCGAAGAGCAAGGCTGGCTGCGCCAGGCCGCCAAGGAATCGGTGCCCTACATGCGCAAGCAGTGGCAGGAGCGTGAAGTGAAGTCGCTGGCCACGGTGAAGGCCGGCGGCGCCGAGATCATCGACGTCGACAAGGCCCCGTTCCAGGCCGCGATGAAGCCGGTGTACGACAAGTTCATCACGGACGCGAAGCTCAAGGACCTGGTCAAGCGCGTCCAGGACACGAAGTAAACAGGGCTCGCCCCCAGGCTTCGCGCACTTCGTGACCCTGCGCCCCTGCCGGGGGGCACGAAGAGGCGGAGCCTCTCCATTTTTCGCGCTGGAAATATGTACACCAAACTTTGCCGCACGCTCGCCCGTGCCTGCATGTGGTTGGGCATCCTCGGTCTCGTCGCGGTGATCTGCGCCGTGAGCTGGCAGGTGTTCGGCCGCTACGTGCTCAACAACACCCCCACCTGGGCCGAGAGCCTCGCGCTGCTGCTGGTGCTCTACGTGACCATGCTGGGCGTGGCCGTGGGCGTGCGCGACGCGGGCCACATCGGACTCGAATCGTTCCTCGTGCTCGCGCCCGACTGGCTGCGCCTGAAGATGGAATACCTCATCCACGCGCTGATCCTGCTGTTCGGCCTGGCCATGGCCTGGAACTGCGCCTCGCTCGCCGAATCGGTGTGGGACTACCGCCTGCCCACGCTGTGGATTTCCGAAGGCTGGAAGTACGTGCCCGCCGCCGTGTCCGGCGTCCTCATTGTGATGTTCTCGATCGAACACATCATCGCCTTGGCCCAAGGCCGCGAAGTCGAACCCGCCTGGGGCTGAACCTCATCATGACGACCCCTCTTCTCATTCTTTGCCTCTCGTTCACGCTGTTCCTGCTGCTCGGCGTGCCGGTGGCGTTCTCGATCGGGCTGTCGGCCCTGGCCACGCTGCTGTACGAAGGCCTGCCGCTCGCGGTGGGCTTCCAGCAGATGACCTCGGGCATGGGCATCTTCTCGTTCCTGGCCATTCCCTTCTTCATCTTCGCCGGCGAGCTGATGCTCTACGGCGGCATCGCGGACCGCATCGTCAACTTCGCGCGCAACCTCGTGGGCCACGTGCGCGGCGGCCTGGGCATGTCGAACGTGGTGGCCTGCACCCTGTTCGGCGGCGTCTCGGGCTCGCCCGTGGCGGACGTCTCGGCCATGGGCGCCGTGATGATCCCGATGATGAAGAAGGAGGGCTACCACGCCGACTACGCAGTCAACGTGACGACCCATGCGGCACTGGTGGGCGCGCTGATGCCGACCAGCCACAACCTGATCATCTATTCGCTTGCAGCAGGCGGCAAGGTGTCGATCGCGGCGCTGATCCTGGCGGCGCTGCTGCCAGCGGCCGTGCTCACGCTGAGCAACCTCGCGGCGGCCTACCTCGTGGCCGTGAAGCGCGGCTACCCGGCCGGCAGCTTCCCCGGCTGGGCCATCGTGGCGCGCTCGTTCGCGGCGGCGCTGCCGGGCCTGTTCATCGTGGTGCTGATCCTCGGCGGCATCCTGTCGGGCATCTTCACGGCGACCGAATCTGCGGCGGTGGCGGTGCTCTATGCGCTGGCGCTCACGATCTTCGTGTACCGCACGCTGAAGTGGGAGCACTTCATCAAGGCCGCCTCGAAGGCCGTGCGCACCACGGGCGTGATCCTGCTGCTCATCGGCATCTCGAGCACCTTCGGCTACCTCATCAGCCTGTACGGCGTGGCCGAGCTCACGGGCCAGATGCTGTCGCAGGTGACGACCACGCCGTGGATGATCTTCCTGCTCATCAACATCATCCTGTTCGTGCTGGGCACCTTCCTGGACATGGCCGCGACCATCCTGCTGTGCACGCCGATCTTCCTGCCCATTGCACAGCAGTACGGCATGACCTCGGTGCAGTTCGGCGTGGTGATGCTCATCAACTGCGCGCTCGGCCTGAACACGCCGCCCGTGGGCACCACGCAGTTCGTCGGCTGTGCCATCGGCGGGGTGTCGGTGGGCACGGTGATGCGCACGATCTGGCCCTTCTACGGCGCGCTGATCTTCGCGCTCGGGGTGGTCACCTTCGTGCCGGCGTTTTCCACCTGGCTGCCGAGCCTCTTCATGGTGGTGAAGTAAAGAAAAGAGAAAGGGCCTCCCGATGGCCGATGCGAACACCCGACCGCCGCTGTACATCCGCATCCACGCGGCCGACAACGTCGCCATCGTCGCGAACGACGGCGGCCTGAAGGCCGGCACGGCCTTCGACGACGGCCTGGTGCTGGTCGACACCGTGCCCCAGGGCCACAAGGTGGCGCTCGTCGACCTGGCCGAAGGCGACGCCATCCGCCGCTACAACGTGGTGATCGGCTACGCGCTCAAGGCGCTGCCGCGCGGCAGCTGGGTGCACGAGCGCGTGATGCGCATGCCGGTCGCCCCGGAGCTCGACGGCCTGCCCATTGCCACGGTCAAGCCCCCTGCCCTGCCGCCGCTCGAGGGCTACACCTTCGAGGGCTACCGCAACGCCGACGGCTCGGTGGGCACGCGCAACATCCTCGCGATCACGCAGACGGTGCAATGCGTGGCGGGCGTGACCGAGTTCGCCGTGCAGCGCATCAAGGCCGAGCTGCTGCCGAAGTACCCGCATGTGGACGACGTGGTGGCACTCGAGCACAGCTACGGCTGCGGCGTGGCCATCGACGCGCCCGACGCCATCGTGCCGATCCGCACCCTGCGCAACATCAGCCTCAACCCCAACTTCGGCGGCGAGGTGATGGTCGTGAGCCTGGGCTGCGAGAAGCTGCAGCCCGAGCGCCTGCTGCCGCCCGGCACCATCCCCATCACCGACCAGCGCGGTGCGACCGCCGAAGATCTCGACGTGGTCTGCCTGCAGGACGACGCGCACGTCGGCTTCATGTCGATGATCGATTCGGTGATGCGCCAGGCCGAGGCGCACCTCGCGCGGCTGAACCAGCGCCGGCGCGAGACCGTGCCCGCGAGCGAACTCGTCGTGGGCGTGCAGTGCGGCGGCAGCGATGCCTTCTCGGGCGTCACCGCCAACCCGGCCGTGGGCTTTTGCACCGACCTGCTGGTGCGCGCGGGCGCCACCGTGATGTTCTCGGAAGTCACCGAGGTGCGCGACGGCATCGACCAGCTCACCTCGCGCGCATCCACGCCCGAGGTGGCCGACGCCATGATCCGCGAGATGGCCTGGTACGACGCCTACCTCGACAAGGGCCGCGTCGACCGCAGCGCCAACACCACGCCGGGCAACAAGAAGGGCGGGCTGTCGAACATCGTCGAGAAGGCGATGGGCTCGATCGTCAAGTCGGGTTCGGCGCCGATCACCGGCGTGCTCGCGCCCGGCGAGAAGGCGAAGCAGAAGGGCCTGATCTACGCCGCCACGCCGGCCAGCGACTTCATCTGCGGCACGCTGCAACTGGCGGCCGGCATGAACCTGCATGTGTTCACCACCGGCCGCGGCACGCCCTACGGGCTGGCCGAGGTGCCGGTGATCAAGGTCGCCACGCGCAGCGACCTCGCGCGCCGCTGGCACGACCTGATGGACGTGAACGCGGGCCGCATCGCCGACGGCGAGGCCAGCATCGAGGACATCGGCTGGGAGATGTTCCGCCTGATGCTCGAGGTGGCCAGCGGCCGCAAGAAGACCTGGGCCGAGCACTGGAAGCTGCACAACGCGCTGGTGCTGTTCAACCCGGCACCGGTCACCTGATCGACTCACCCACACGGAGCACAGCCATGGAAGACCTCAAGGACAAGACCGCCCTCGTCACCGGTGCCAGCACCGGCATCGGCGCCGCGGTGGCCATCGCGTTCGCCGCGCGCGGCATGCGCGTGGCCGTGCACTACAACAGCTCGGCCGAGGCGGCGACCCGCGTGGTCGACACCATCCGCGCCGCCGGCGGCACGGCCTTCGCGCTGCAGGCCGACGTGCGCGACACCGCCGCGATCCGCGCCTGCGTGCAGGAAACGACAGCGCAGTTCGGCCGCATCGACGTGCTGGTGAACAACGCCGGCAGCCTGGTCAAGCGCATGCCCATCGCCGAGTTCGACGATGCGCTGTTCGACGAAGTGATGCACATCAACGCGCGCTCGGTGCTGGCCTTCTGCCGCGAGACGGTGCCGCAGATGCGCAAGCAAGGCAGCGGCGCCATCATCAACGTGACCTCGGTGGCCGCGCGCACCGGCGGCGGCCCCGGCGCCTACCTGTACGCGGGCGCCAAGGGCTTCGTGAGCACCGCGACGCACGGCCTGGCCCGGGAACTCGTGGGCGACAGCATCCGCGTGAACGCGGTCGCGCCGGGCGTGATCCAGACGCCGTTCCAGGACCGCTTCTCGACGCCCGCGATGCTCGAGACCTTCAGGACCGGCATCCCGATGGGACGCCTGGGCACAGCCGACGAATGCGTGGGCGCCTTCCTGTACCTGGCTTCCGAGCAGCTCTCGGGCTACGTGACCGGGCAGGTGCTCGAAGTGAACGGCGGGCAGTACATGCCCTGACGCCCCGCCTTCTCGGCACAACAGATCAACAACGGAGACAGAGACACCATGCAAAGAAGCCAGTTCGTCCGCGGCATTGCCGCCCTCTCGGCCACCGCCGCCCTCTCGCTCGGCCTGGCCGCGCCCGCCGCGGCACAAGCCAACGACTTCCCGAACCGCACCATCGAGCTGCTCGTGCCCTACCAGCCCGGCGGCGGCACCGACGGGCTGGCGCGCGCATTCTCGGAAGCCAGCCGCAAGCACATCTCGCAGAGCATCGTGATCGTCAACCGCCCCGGCGCGGGCGGCGCCATCGGTTGGACCGAGGTGATCAACGCCAAGCCCGACGGCTACAAGCTCGCGGTGCTCACGGTGGAGCTGCTCACGCTGCCGCACCTGGGCCTGGCCAAGTTCAACTACGACGACTTCCAGCCCATTGCGCAGCTCAACGCCGACCCGGCCGCGATCACCGTGAAGGCCGATGCGCCGTGGAACACGATCGAAGAATTCCTCGCCGCCGCGAAGAAGTCGCCCGAGAGCATCCGCGTGGGCAACTCGGGCAACGGCTCCATCTGGCACCTGGCCGCCGCCGCGCTCGAAGACAAGACCGGCACCAAGTTCGGCCACATCCCGTTCCAGGGCGCCGCGCCCGCCGTGCTGGCGCTGCTGGGCGGCCACATCGAAGCGGTGGCCGTGAGCCCCGCCGAAGTCACGACGCACGTGCAGGGCGGCAAGCTCAAGGTGCTGATGGTGATGGCCGACAAGCGCGTGAAGGGCTTCGAGAAGATCCCGACCGCCAAGGAGCGCGGCATCGACCTGTCGATCGGCACCTGGCGCGGCCTGGGCGCGCCGAAGAACACGCCGCCCGAAGTGATGGCCAAGCTGCGCGAGATCACCGCCAAGACCGCCGCCGAGCCGCTCATGCACGAGGTGATGGACAAGCAGAACCTGGGCTACGTCTACACCGACGGCGCCGTGTTCAAGGAAACGCTGGCCAAGGACAACGCCTACTTCAAGGCGCTGATCACCAAGCTCAACATCAAGCCGTGAACGCGGCACGACAAGGAGACACCGCCATGCAACGTCGCACACTGATCCAGTCCGCCCTCGCCGCCTCGCTGGCGGCGGCCCTGCCCGCCTTCGCGCAGGGCGGCAACACCTGGCCCACGGGCAAGGCCATCACCTACCTCGTGCCCTTTCCCGCGGGCGGCACCACCGACGTGCTGGGCCGGCTCATCGGGCAGAAGCTCGGCACCGTGCTGGGCACGAGCGTGATCATCGACAACAAGGGCGGCGCCGGCGGCAGCGTGGGCTCCGAGATCGGTGCACGCGCCGCGCCCGACGGCTTCACGCTGGTGGGCGGCACGATCAGCTCGCACGCGATCAACGTGAGCCTGTACCCCAAGCTGGGCTACGACCCGCAGAAGTCGTTCGCGCCCGTGACGCTCATCGGCACCAACCCGGTCGTGCTGGTGGTGAACCAGGCCAGCCCCTACAAGACGCTGAAGGACGTGATCGCCGCGAGCAAGGCCAAGGCCGGCGGCCTCTCGTCGGCCTCGGCGGGCACCGGCACCTCGCAGCACCTGGCGCTGGAACTGCTGGGCTACAAGTCGGGCGTGAAGTTCACGCACATTCCCTACAAGGGCAGCGGCCCGGCGATCCAGGACGTGATCGGCGGCCAGGTCGACATGATGTTCGACACCACCGTGGTGGCCGGCCCGCACATCCAGAGCGGCAAGCTGCGCGCCATCGCCGTCACCTCGGCCAAGCGCCTGGCCTCGATGCCCGACGTGCCCACGGTGGCCGAGTCGGGCGTGCCCGGCCTGCAGGACTTCGAGGTGGTGTCGTGGCAGGCGATCTTCGTGCCCGCGGGCACGCCGGCGCCCGTCGTCGATCGCCTGCACACCGAGATCCGCAAGATCCTCGCGACGCCCGAGATGCAGGACAAGCTCAAGGGCTTCGGCATGGAGCCCGCCGACCTCACGACCGCGCAGATCGCTTCTTTCCAGAAGACGGAAGTGGAGAAGTGGGCGCAGGTGATCAAGGCCGCAGGCATCAAGGCCGACTGACCTCCCCGAATCCGGCAGCCACCACACCCCCACAAGCGCCTGGTGGGCGGTGCGGCGCGGGCGGCCCCTCTGTGCCGCCGAGGCGCGCAGCGTTTCGCGGATCAGGGCTCGCAGCTGTTTGAGCGCAGCGAGTTCTGCGAGACCCCGCGAAACGCGAGCACCGCAGGGCAGCCGCGAAGCGGCCGGCACAGAGGGGCCGCCCGCGCCGCACCGCCCGCCGGGCGCGTGCCCCGCAAAGAGCGCCCACCCGCGCGAACCAAGGGAAGCTTCCTACGGCCCCCCAGAGAAGCGCTTTATAGAATGCCCGTCCGATTCCGCATTCCAGGCCTTCCACAACGTGTCCGATCGCTCCGCAGTTCTGCCCCAATACCTGTTCCCCAAGCAGGCCCTGACCAATTTCGCCGGCTGGGTCGCAGGCAAGGAACGAGGCGCGGTCACCACCTGGATCATTCGCCGCTTCGTTGCCAAGTACAACGTCGACATGGGCGAAGCGCTCGAGTCCGACATCCATCACTACAAGAGCTTCAACCAGTTCTTCACGCGCGCCCTCAAGCCCGGCATGCGCCCGCTCGCGCAGGCCGACCTCGTCTGCCCCGTGGACGGCGCCATCAGCCAGTTCGGTGCCATCGAGGGCGACCAGATCTTCCAGGCCAAGGGCCACAACTACACGACCACAGCGCTGGTCGGCGGCGACGCCGCGCTGGCCGCCAAGTTCGCGCACGGCAGCTTTGCCACGCTGTACCTGAGCCCCAAGGACTACCACCGCATCCACATGCCGTGCGACGGGCGGCTGGTGCGCATGATCCACGTGCCCGGCGACCTGTTCTCGGTCAACCCGACCACCGCGCGCGGCGTGCCCGGCCTGTTCGCGCGCAACGAGCGCGTGGTGTGCGTCTTCGAATCGGCCAACGGCCCCTTCGTGCTCGTGCTGGTGGGCGCCACCATCGTCGGCAGCATGGCCACCGTGTGGCACGGCGTGGTCAACCCGCCGCGCGTGGGCGAGTTGCGCGAGTGGCACTACAACGACCAGCAGATCGACATCAAGAAGGGCGACGAGATGGGCCGGTTCTTGCTGGGCTCCACCGTCGTCATGCTGTTCCCGGCGCCCGCGCTGGCCTTCAACCCGGACTGGTCGCCCACCCGCGCGATCCGCCTGGGCGAAGCCATGGCCAACTACGCCTGATTTGTGAAGCTTTGTCTCGAAACCCGCATGCTGCATGCCTGTACAGCTATAAAACCAGTAGCATCCTGATCCTTCGCGCTATAGTCGTCGGCCAGCCAGACGGTCCATGACGACCAATCACAAACAAGAGTGCGCCGCCTCGGCCCGCCCCCGGCCGACGGTCCGCCCAGCTTCGAGGAGATGATGTCGATGAGTACCAAGGAAAACGCAGCCATCAGCCAGTTGCTCGCCCTGCTCGAAGCCCGCTATGCGCTGCGTGTGCTGTGGGCCCTGCGCGACGGCCACGCCCAGACCTTCCGGCTGCTGCAGGACAGCGTCGGCGGCATCACTCCCAACACCCTCAACACCCGCATCAAGGAATTGCGCGAAGCCGGCGTCGTGAGCCACGGCAGCGACGGCTACTGCCTCACGCTCAGCGGGCAGGACCTGCTCAAGCGCCTGTCCGACCTGCAGGCCTTCGCCGCCAAGTGGCAGCTCGGACAGAGCAAGAAGGCCGCGGGGCCGGCCGCCGCGCAGCCCGCATCGGTCGAGGCCTCCGCGCCCGCGGCACCTGCTGCGCCGGCGCCTTCCGCCCCCGACGCAGCCCCCCCCGCAACCACGCCGCCCGGCTCCGACAGCCAGGGCTGAAGCGGAGGCCCGCCGGGCCTCGGTAAACTCCGCGCCTCCGATTCCTCTCCCATTTCATCGACGCAAGGAGCGTTTCCCATGCCCACCACCCCCTCCGGCCTGCAATACGAAGACACCGAAGTCGGCACCGGCGCCGAAGCCAAGGCCGGCCACCACGTGCACGTGCACTACACGGGCTGGCTCTTCAACGACGGCGTGCAAGGCGCCAAGTTCGACTCCAGCCGCGACCGCAACGACCCCTTCGCGTTCTCGCTGGGCGCCGGCCAGGTCATCAAGGGCTGGGACGAAGGCGTCGCTGGCATGAAGATCGGTGGCAAGCGCACGCTGATCATCCCCGCCGCGCTGGGCTACGGTGCCCGCGGCGCCGGCGGCGTGATTCC
This sequence comes from Variovorax sp. GW531-E2, assembly GCF_059423125.1. NCBI lineage: Bacteria > Pseudomonadati > Pseudomonadota > Betaproteobacteria > Burkholderiales > Comamonadaceae > Variovorax > Variovorax sp. GW531-E2. The sequence goes on from NZ_JBWKXQ010000031.1 coordinate 19,992, forward strand.
CCCGAACGCCACCCTGAAGTTCGACGTCGAGCTCCTCGACGCGCACTGAGGCTCGCCCCCAGGCTGCGCGGCACTTCGTGTCCGCTTCGCCAACCCCCTACCGGGGGCGACACCTGCGGCCCGGCGAAGCCGGTTCCGCGGTGTCCCACGTGAAATTCAGTTCGCGCCCCCTGTTGCGGCCCTTTTGGCCGCATTTTTACGCTTGAAAAGCCCTAGGCCAGCCCCAAGTGGCTGGCTGTGTTTGTTTTCCGGCGCACGCCGGTTCTTTGAAAAATGTCTGACCCGCAACAATCCGCACAGAATTCTCAAATGCTGCAAGGCGAGCCCAGTCCCGAAGAACTGGAGGCCGCGCAAGCCGCCAACGAAGCCGAGGCGCTCGACGCCCTGGCCGTGGCGCAAGGCGAACTGGCTGCCCTTCAGACCAAGAATGCCGAACTGGCCGACCAGTACCTGCGCGCCCAAGCCGACGTGCAGAACGCCCGCCGCCGCGCCGACGACGAGATCACCAAGGCCCGCAAGTTCGCGGTCGAAGCCTTTGCCGAGAGCCTGCTGCCGGTGACCGACAGCCTCGAAGCCGGCCTGGCCATCAAGGACGCCACGCCCGAACAGATCCGCGAAGGCGCCGAAGCCACGCTGCGCCAGCTCAAGAGCGCGCTCGAACGCAACAAGGTGATCGAAGTGGCCCCCGCCGCCGGCGACAAGTTCGACCCGCACCTGCACCAGGCCATCTCGATGGTGCCCGCCGACCAGGACGCCAACACCGTGGTGGGCCTCCTGCAAAAGGGCTACACCATCAACGAGCGCGTGCTGCGCCCGGCGCTGGTCACCGTGGCCGCGCCCAAGTAAAGCGGCATCGACCCACAAGATTCCCACAGGAAATCCCCGCGTCATCCCTTGAATCACGCCGGGTTATCCACAAGTTCATAACAACATATTTTTCCGAATTTCAGGAGTAAGAACATGGCAAAGATCATCGGCATCGACCTCGGCACCACCAACTCGTGCGTGTCGATCATGGAAGGCAACACCACGCGTGTGATCGAGAACTCGGAAGGTGCGCGCACCACGCCGTCGATCGTCGCGTACCAGGAAGACGGTGAAGTCTTGGTCGGTGCCTCGGCCAAGCGCCAGGCCGTCACCAACCCCAAGAACACGCTGTACGCGATCAAGCGACTGATCGGCCGCAAGTTCGAGGAAAAGGAAGTCCAGAAGGACATCGACCTGATGCCCTACACCATCGCCAAGGCCGACAACGGCGACGCATGGGTGGAAGTGCGCGGCAAGAAGATGGCCCCGCAACAGGTCAGCGCCGACATCCTGCGCAAGATGAAGAAGACCGCCGAAGACTACCTCGGCGAAACCATCACCGAAGCCGTGATCACGGTGCCGGCGTACTTCAACGACGCACAGCGCCAAGCCACGAAAGACGCCGGCCGCATCGCGGGCCTGGACGTCAAGCGCATCATCAACGAACCCACCGCTGCAGCCCTGGCCTTCGGCCTGGACAAGCAGGACAAGGCCGACCGCAAGATCGCCGTGTATGACCTGGGCGGCGGCACCTTCGACGTGTCGATCATCGAAATCGCAGACGTCGACGGCGAGAAGCAGTTCGAAGTGCTGTCGACCAACGGCGACACCTTCCTGGGCGGCGAAGACTTCGACCAGCGCATCATCGACTACATCATCGGCGAGTTCAAAAAGGAACAAGGCGTCGACCTGGGCAAGGACGTGCTCGCCCTGCAACGCCTGAAGGAAGCCGCTGAAAAGGCCAAGATCGAGCTGTCGAACAGCGCGCAGACCGACATCAACCTGCCGTACATCACGGCCGATGCGTCGGGTCCGAAGCACCTGAACATCAAGCTCACCCGCGCCAAGCTGGAAAGCCTGGTCGACGAGCTGGTCGAGCGCACCATCGCGCCCTGCCGCCTGGCCATCAAGGACGCCGGCATCAGCGTGAACGACATCAACGACGTGATCCTGGTCGGCGGCATGACCCGCATGCCCAAGGTGCAGGAAAAGGTGAAGGCCTTCTTCGGCAAGGAGCCGCGCAAGGACGTGAACCCCGACGAAGCCGTGGCTGTCGGCGCCGCCATTCAAGGGCAAGTGCTCTCGGGTGACCGCAAGGACGTGCTGCTGCTCGACGTGACCCCGCTGTCGCTGGGCATCGAGACCATGGGTGGCGTGATGACCAAGATGATCACGAAGAACACCACGATCCCGACGAAGTTCGCACAGACCTTCTCGACCGCCGAGGACAACCAGCCGGCCGTGACGATCAAGGTGTTCCAGGGCGAGCGTGAAATCGCTTCGGGCAACAAGGCCCTGGGCGAGTTCAACCTCGAGGGCATTCCGCCGGCATCGCGCGGCACGCCGCAGATCGAGGTGAGCTTCGATATCGACGCCAACGGCATCCTGCACGTCGGCGCCAAGGACAAGGGCACCGGCAAGGAAAACAAGATCACCATCAAGGCGAACTCGGGCTTGAGCGAAGACGAGATCCAGAAGATGGTGAAGGACGCCGAGCTCAACGCCGAAGACGACAAGAAGAAGCTCGAACTCGTGCAGGCGCGCAACCAGGGCGAAGCCATGGTGCACAGCGTGAAGAAGTCGCTCGGCGAGCACGGGGCCAGCCTCGAAGCCGCCGAGAAGGACGCGATCGAAGCCGCGATCAAGGACGTCGAGGAAGCCCTCAAGGGTGAAGACAAGACCGCGATCGAGGAAAAGACCAACACGCTGATGACCGCGAGCCAGAAGCTCGGCGAGAAGATGTATGCCGAATCGCAGGCCGCCGCGGCCAGCGCCTCGGCAGCCACCGGCCCGGCAGGCGCGGAAGCTGCGGCCCATGCCCAGGCTGACGACAACGTGGTCGACGCCGAAGTCAAGGAAGTGAAGAAGGGCTGATCCCCTGCCCTTCATGCAAGGCTGGAACACCTGAACAGGTGCTCCAGCCTTTCTCGCTTCCAGTTCCCCGAGTTCCCGCCGCCCGACCGAATCTGCTGCCATGGCCACCAAACGCGACTACTACGAAACCCTCGGCGTTCCCAAGAACGCGAACGAGGACGAAATCAAGAAGGCTTATCGCAAGCTTGCGATGAAGCACCACCCCGACCGCAACCACGGCGACACCAGCAAGGACGCCGAGGCCAAGTTCAAGGAGGTGAAGGAAGCCTACGAGATGCTGTCGGACGGCCAGAAGCGCGCCGCCTATGACCAGTACGGCCATGCCGGCGTCGACCCCAACATGCGCGGCGGCCCGGGCGCGGAAGGCTTCGGCGGTTTCGCGGAAGCCTTCGGCGACATCTTCGGCGACGTGTTCGGCGGTGGCGGCCGTGGCCGCACCAGCAGCGGACGCCAGGTGTTCCGCGGCAGCGACCTGAGCTACGCGATGGAAGTCACGCTCGAGGAAGCCGCCGAAGGCAAGGACGCCCAGATCCGCATCCCGAGCTGGGACGACTGCGGCACCTGCCACGGCTCCGGCGCCAAGCCCGGCACCAAGCCCATCACCTGCACCACCTGCCACGGTGCGGGCGCGGTGCAGATGCGCCAGGGCTTCTTCAGCGTGCAGCAGACCTGCCCGACCTGCCACGGCAGCGGCAAGATCGTTCCCGACCCGTGCACCGTGTGCCACGGCCAGGGCAAGATCAAGAACAACAAGACGCTCGAAGTGAAGATTCCGGCCGGCATCGACGACGGCATGCGCATCCGCAGCACCGGCAACGGCGAGCCCGGCACCAACGGCGGGCCGCCCGGCGACCTGTACATCGAGATCCGCCTCAAGAAGCACGACCTGTTCGAGCGCGACGGCGACGACCTGCACTGCGTGGTGCCCGTGAGCGTCACCACCGCGGCGCTCGGCGGCGAGATCAACGTGCCCACGCTCAAGGGCGCGGCCGCCATCGACATTCCCGACGGCACCCAGAGCGGCAAGCAGTTCCGCCTGCGCGGCAAGGGCATCAAGGGCGTGCGTTCGAGCTATCCGGGCGACCTGTACTGCCACGTGCGCGTGGAAACGCCCGTGAAGCTCACCGAGCACCAGCGCAAGCTGCTCAAGGAGCTCGACGAATCGCTCAAGAAGGGTGGCGAGAAGCACAGCCCCACCGACAAGGGCTGGTTCGACAAGGCCAAGGAATTCTTCAGCTGATGATGATGCTGACGCGCTGACGGCTTTCGTCAGCGCCGGGCCGACGCCCTGTCGGCCCGAAGCGTGCCCTCTTTCGGCCGCTGCCGCCCTGTGGCGGCGCGTGAGGCACGCGAACGGTGCTCCCCGCACCGTTGCGGAACGCCGCCGACCGGCGCCCGCGTTGTCTTCCCACGTTGCCATGCGCCAGCCACTCGCCACAGGAGTGGCGCGGGGATTGCTTTAATGTTTTTTTGGATATGCAATAAACCAAACGACAGGTCGCGCGTTATTGCTGAAAGGCATCGGCTTTATTGAACCCGGGTTCAATTAGGAAAGGTGTTCGCCACAGAATTTCAATGAGGACGATAGCCATTCGGCATAGTCATTTCATCCGGGGACAATTACGCGAGCGCGAGCTTTTCAATTTAACAGAAACACGAATAGAAGTTCCTTGTTTTCCGAGGAACTTTACTCGGCAGAGGGGTTCAGAATAAATAAAACATTTGCCCGGTTCATTCTTTGCTTTATGCTGATTGAACCGATTGTGTAGATAGTGTGTAAGGGAGTTTTCCACGGCATACGGCCATGGGCGGGGCCCCTCTTCCAAGAGGAGCGACGCAGTCTCTGGCTGTAGGCATCGGGGTCAAAAGCCCCGCCGACCTGAAGGAGGCGCGACCATGGACGTGATCAGCAACTTTGCAGCCCGCTACGAACGCACCCGCGAGGAAGTTCTCTCGCTGCAGGAATATCTGGATATCTGCAAACGCGATCCGACGGCATATGCAACGGCCTCCGAACGAATGCTCCAGGCCATTGGCGAGCCGGAACTGGTAGATACCCGCAATGACCCCCGTCTTTCGCGGATCTTCGCGAACAAGGTCATCAAGATCTATCCGGCGTTCAAGGAGTTCTATGGCATGGAAGATGCCATCGAGCAGGTGGTGTCCTATTTCCGCCACGCCGCGCAGGGACTGGAAGAAAAGAAGCAAATCCTTTACCTGCTGGGGCCCGTCGGCGGCGGCAAGAGCTCGATCGCGGAGCGCCTGAAGCAGCTCATGGAGCACGTGCCCTTCTATGCGATCCACGGCTCCCCGGTGAACGAATCGCCCCTCGGGCTCTTCGACACCCTCGAAGACGGCGAGATCCTCGAAAAAGAGTACGGCATTCCCGTGCGCTACCTGAACCGCATCCTGTCGCCCTGGGCCGTCAAGCGGCTCGAGGAGTACGGCGGCGACATCCGCCAGTTCAAGGTGGTCAAGCGCTACCCCTCGGTGCTGCGCCAGATCGCGGTCGCCAAGACCGAGCCGGGCGACGAGAACAACCAGGACATCTCTTCCCTGGTCGGCAAGGTCGACATCCGCAAGCTCGAGACCTACGCCCAAGACGACCCCGACGCGTACGCCTACTCCGGCGGCCTGTGCCTGGCCAACCAAGGCCTGCTCGAGTTCGTGGAAATGTTCAAGGCGCCCATCAAGGTGCTGCACCCGCTGCTCACGGCCACGCAGGAAAGCAACTTCAAGGGCACCGAAGGCTTCGGCGCCATTCCCTTCGACGGCATCGTGCTGGCCCACAGCAACGAGAGCGAGTGGAAGGCGTTCCGCAACAACAAGAACAACGAGGCTTTCCTCGACCGGATCTACATCGTCAAGGTGCCGTACTGCCTGCGCGCCTCCGAAGAGATCAAGATCTACGAGAAGCTGGTGCGCAACTCTTCGCTGGCCAAGGCCCCGTGCGCGCCCGGCACCTTGCGCATGATGGCGCAGCTGTCGGTGCTCACGCGCCTGAAGGAGCCCGAGAACTCCAGCACCTTCAGCAAGATGCAGGTGTACGACGGCGAGAACCTGAAAGACACCGACCCCAAGGCCAAGTCGATCCAGGAGTACCGCGACTACGCGGGCGTCGACGAGGGCATGAGCGGCGTCTCCACGCGCTTCGCCTTCAAGATCATCTCCAAGGTCTTCAACTTCGACAGCACCGAGGTGGCCGCCAACCCGGTGCACCTGATGTATGTGCTCGAACAGCAGATCGAGCGCGAGCAGTTTCCGCCGGAAACCGAGCAGAAGTACATCAGCTACATCAAGGAGCTGCTGGCACCGCGCTATGCCGAGTTCATCGGCAAGGAAATCCAGACCGCCTACCTGGAAAGCTACAGCGAGTACGGCCAGAACATCTTTGACCGCTACGTGACCTACGCCGACTACTGGATTCAAGACCAGGAGTTCCGTGACGTGGACACCGGCGAAGTGTTCGACCGGGCCTCGCTCAACGGCGAACTCGAGAAGATCGAGCGACCCGCCGGCATCGGCAACCCGAAGGACTTCCGCAACGAGATCGTCAACTTCGTGCTGCGTGCGCGGGCTGGCAACGCGGGGCGCAACCCGGCGTGGACCAGCTACGAGAAGCTGCGCGCAGTCATCGAGAAGAAGATGTTCTCCAACACCGAAGAACTGCTGCCGGTGATCAGTTTCAACACCAAGAGCAGCGCCGACGAGCAGAAGAAGCACGAGGACTTCGTGACCCGCATGGTCGAGAAGGGCTACACCGCCAAGCAGGTCCGGCTTCTGTGCGAGTGGTACCTGCGGGTGCGCAAGAGTTCATAGCGGACAGCGGGAACAACGGACGCGTGCGAAGGACCTAACCAGCGCACCGTCCACCGTTTTGCAAGGAGCTTTGAAAACATCGTGGCCATCCTGCAGCAGATCATCGATCGCCGGCTCTCGGGCAAGAACAAGTCCATCGGCAACCGCGAGCGCTTCCTTCGGCGCTACAAGGGGCAGATCCAGGAGGCGGTGCGGCGCGCGGTCAGCGGGCGCAACATCCGCGAGCTGGAGCAAGGCGAAGACGTGACCCTGCCGCGCCACGATGTCTCCGAGCCGGTGTTCGGCCATGCGCGCGGCGGCGACCGCGAGTACGTGCACCCCGGCAACCAGGAATACCTCAAGGGCGACCGCATCGCGCGCCCCGAGGGCCAGGGCGGCGGTGGCTCGGGCAGCGGAGAGGCCAGCGACAGCGGCGAAGGCGAGGACGACTTCGTCTTTCGCCTCACGCGCGAGGAGTTCATGCGCGTCTTCTTCGACGACCTTGCGCTGCCCCACCTCGTGCGCACCCAGATCGCCGAAGTGCCCGAATGGAAGAGCCACCGCGCCGGCTTCACCAGCGACGGCTCGCCCAACAACCTGCACGTGGTGCGCTCCATGCGCGGCGCGCTGGCGCGGCGCATTGCGCTGGGCGGCGAACCGCGCAAGGAGCTCAGGCGCCTGGAGGCGCACCTCCTGGTCCTGAAAGCGCATCCACAGGTCGAGACCGCATTGATCCAGAAGGAAATCCGCGAGACCGAGGATCTCATCGCCGAGCTGCGCCGCACCATGCGGCACGTGCCCTACATCGACCCGATCGACCTGCGCTACCGCAACCGCGTGAAGACGCCCGTGCCCAGCGCCAAGGCCGTGATGTTCTGCCTGATGGACGTGTCGGGCTCGATGGACGAGGCGCGCAAGGACATGGCCAAGCGCTTCTTCATGCTGCTGTACCTGTTCCTCACGCGGCACTACGAGCGCATCGACCTCGTGTTCCTGCGCCACCACACGCAGGCGCAGGAAGTGACCGAAGAAGAGTTCTTCCACGCCACAGAAACCGGCGGCACCGTGGTGTCGAGCGCACTGGTGCTCATGGACGAGATCATCAAGGCCCGCTACGCCAGCGGCGAATGGAACGTGTACGGCGCCCAGGCCAGCGACGGCGACAACTGGCACCAGGACAGCGGCCGCTGCCGCGAACTGCTGGTCGACAACATCCTGCCCGTGGTGCGCTACTACGCCTACGTGCAGGTGGCCGAGACCGAGCAGAACCTGTGGCAGGAGTACCAGCAGCTCGAAGGCGTGGCGCCCAACTTCGCCATGCGCAAGGTGTCGGACGCGCAGGACATCTACCCGGTGTTCCGCGACCTGTTCAAGAAGGAAGGGGTGCCCGCATGATCACCACCGAACGCCCTCCCGGGGCCCCTGTCCTGCCGCGCAGCACCGACCTGCCCACCTCCCGCCTCGAGCGCCTGCCCAGCCCGTCCGACTGGACCTTCGAGCTCATCGAGACGTACCACACCGAGATCGCCAAGACGGCGAGGAGCTTCGGCCTGGACACCTACCCGAACCAGCTCGAGGTGATCACGGCCGAGCAGATGATGGACGCCTACGCCAGCGTGGGCATGCCCATGATCTACAGGCACTGGTCGTACGGCAAGCAGTTCATTTCCACCGAGAAGAACTACAAGCGCGGCCACATGGGGCTGGCCTACGAGATCGTCATCAACTCCGATCCGTGCATTGCCTACCTCATGGAAGAAAACACCATGGCCATGCAGGCCCTGGTGATCGCGCACGCGGCCTACGGCCACAACAGCTTCTTCAAGGGCAACTACCTGTTCCGCATGTGGACCGACGCGTCGTCGATCATCGACTACCTCGTCTACGCGCGGCACTACATCGCCGAGTGCGAGGAACGCCACGGCCTCGATGCGGTGGAAGACCTGCTCGACTCCTGCCATGCGCTCATGAACTACGGCGTCGACCGCTACCGCCGTCCGCAGAAGCGTTCGCTGGCGCAAGAGAGCGCGCAGCGCACCGACCGCGAGCGCCACATGCAGCAGCAGGTGAACGACCTGTGGCGCACGCTGCCGCGCAAGAGCGAACAAGCGGCCGAGTCGGAAGCCGCGCGCCGCTTTCCGCCCGAGCCGCAGGAGAACCTGCTCTACTTCATCGAGAAGAACGCCGCCCTGCTCGAACCGTGGCAGCGCGAGGTGGTGCGCATCGTGCGCAAGATCGCGCAGTACTTCTACCCGCAGCGCCAGACCCAGGTCATGAACGAAGGCTGGGCCACCTTCTGGCACTACACGCTGCTCAACACCATGTACGACCGCGGCCAGCTGGACGACGGCTTCATGATGGAATGGCTCAGCTCGCACACCAGCGTGGTGTTCCAGCCGCCCGTGGGCCACCGCGCCTACAGCGGCATCAACCCGTATGCGCTGGGCTTCAAGATGTTCACCGACCTGCGCCGCGTCTGCGAAAAGCCGACCGACGAAGACCGCCGCTGGTTCCCCGACTTCGCGGGCACCGACTGGGTCAAGACGCTCGACTACGCGATGCGCAACTTCAAGGACGAGAGCTTCGTCGGCCAGTTCCTGAGCCCCAAGACGATGCGCGATTTCCGCCTGTTCTCGATCCGCGACTACCAGAGCGAATCGGAGCTCGAGGTGTCGGCCATCCACGACGACAGCGGCTACCAGGCGTTGCGCGAATCGCTGTCACGCCAGTACGACATCGGCAACCGCGAGCCCGACATCCAGGTCTGGAGCGTGGCCACGCGCGGCGACCGCTCGCTCACGCTGCGCCACACGCAGCGCAACAACCTGCCGCTGAACGACAACGCCGAAGAAGTGCTGAAGCACGTCGCAAGGCTCTGGGGCTTCGACGTGCACCTGGAGAGCGTCGACAGCGCAGGCCGGGTCAGCCGCAGCTGGAAAGCTGCCGCACCCAAGCAGACCTACTGAGACGCTGCGATACAAAGAGAGCGGCTGTCTATCAGCCGTTCACCCCAGCAGAGCGTGCCCTCGTGCGCAGGGCACTGGGTGCTTCCCGCAGCGAAATTAAGGAGGAGGCCGCAGGCCGGGGGACATTCGCGGAGGGAAGTACCCGGTGTCCTGCGCACGCCCCCCGAAGACAAGCTCAGGGAACCAGCGCCGCAATCGCCAGCGTGTACCCCTTCACCCCCAGCCCCACGATGATCCCGCGCGCCGCAGGCGAGATGTACGAGTGGTGGCGAAACTCTTCCCGCGCATGCACGTTCGAGATGTGCAGCTCGATCAGCGGCACGCTCGCGCCCTTGATGGCGTCGTGCAGCGCGATCGACGTGTGGGTGTAGGCGCCCGGGTTCATCACCACGCCCAGCATGTTGCCGGCCGCCACTTCGCGGCCCGCCTCCTGGACCCAGTCGATCAGCACGCCTTCGTGGTTCGACTGGCGGCACTCGATCTCCACACCGAGTTTCGCGCCCGTCTCCTTGCACAGGCGTTCGACGTCGGCGAGCGTGTCGCGGCCGTACTGTTCGGGCTCGCGCGTGCCGAGCAGGTTGAGGTTGGGGCCGTTGAGGACGAGGATTTTCTTCATGATGGATCGGTGAAGGAAGCTGGCGGATGCAGGAAGAAGAAAGCCGATTATGGTCGCGCCGCCGACCGCACCCGCCGTGCAGGTGACACCGCCGCGGTCGACCCCACGTAGTGGTTGTACGAGCCGATGTCCGCCACGCAGCGCGCCATCAGGTCGACGAAGGCCCGCAGCTTCTGCCCCATGTAACGCTGCCGCTGGTAGGCGCAGTAAAGCCGCCGCGCCTCCGGCGGCCACTGCGGCAGCACCGGCACCAGCACGCCCTGCGCCACCTCGGGCCCGGCGAAGAACACCGGCAGCGGCGCAATGCCCAGGCCGTCGATGCAGAAGGTCTTCATCACCCAGTGGTCGTTGGTTTCGAAGGCCGGCTCCGAGCGCACCACATGGCGCCCCGAGGCCTGCTGCGACACCAGCCGCAGCGGCGACGGCGGGCCCGAGGGCTCGCGCATCGCGATCATCCGGTGCTGCGCCAGCGCCTCGGGCGTGTGCGGCGTGCCGTGCCGCGCCAGGTACTGCGGGCTGGCGTACAGGCCGTAGGCCAGCCGGCCCAGCAGCTTGGCGACCAGGTCCGGCAGGTCGGGCGGCGCCGAGCCCACATAGCAATCGACCTCGCCGATCTGCGGGGCCTGCGCGCCGTTCGCCACGTCGAGCTGACAGCGCACGTTCGGGTGCGATTCGAGAAAGATCCGCACCACATGGCAGACGAAAGAGGTGCTGAACTGCGTGTCCGACAGCAGCGTGAGCCGCCCCGACACCCCGCCCGTGAGCTCCTGCACCTCGGTGCGCGCCGTTTCCAGCCGGCCGCTCACCTCGCCGAGCAGCCCCTCGCAGCGCGCGAAGAACGCACGCCCGGCCTCCGTGGGCGCGATGCGGCGCGAGCTGCGCAGCAGCAGCTGGGCGCCCAGCAGTTCCTCCAGCCGGGTGAGCTGCCGGCTCAGCGTGGCCTTCGACACGCCCGACAGGCTCTCGGCCTTGGTGAGGCTGCCGCTCTTCATCACGAGCACGAAGGCCTCGACCAGCGCGAGATCGATGCGCCCTGCGCTCATGAATGCCCCCGCTGTGGAAGTCGTCGTTGCAGGAATGAAAAGGAGCGTCTTGGCATGGGGCTTTCATCGGTGCGGCGGACACGCTACGGTAGGCGGCACCGCCGACAAGGGCATGGCCGATGCTATGCCGATTTGTGGCGCCCTTTCCCGCTGCCCCCACGATCAAGACCCATGAATTCCTCCGTCACCTGGCATCCCGTCACGCCCTCTGCCGAGGTGCGCGCCGGCGCCAACATCGTCGCCGGCTTTGCGCAAGGCCAGGAGCTCGCGCTGTGGCGCGCGGCCGATGGCTCCCCGCAGGCCTGGGAGAACCGCTGCCCGCACCGCAGCGTGCGCTTCACGCTCGGCCAGGTGACCGGCGGCGACCGCCTGGCCTGCGCGTACCACGGCTGGCAGTACGAGGCCGGCAGCGGCGCGTGCGTGCGCATCCCGGCGCACCCGGCCATGCCGGCGCCGCGCAATGTCTGCGCCAAGGTGTTCGCCACGGCGGATGCCGCGGGCATGCTGTGGGTGCGCCTCGCGGCCGACGGCGCAGATGCGCCGTCCGAACTGGGCGACACAGTGCCCGCCGGCTGGCACCTCGCCCGCACGCTGACGCTGCGTGTGGCCGCCTCCGAGGTGCGTGCGGCGCTCGCACCGCATGGCTTCGCACCGACAGGAACGCCCGATGCATGGCAAGGCACGCTGGACGATTCGCCCGTCGCCGCCCTGCTGCTAGATGCCCAACCGCAGCTGAGCTTCCTGCACCTGTGGACCGACGCAGCCCCCGGCTCCGACGCGATGGCCCGGGTGCACCGCGCGGCGCGCCAGCTGCGCAGCGACATCGAAGCCGCTGCATCGCACTAAAAGAAGAAAGAAAAAACATGCCCTTCGTCACCGACGATCCCAACATGCTCGACGACTGGCTCGTCGTCGGCCCCGCCAGCGGCTTGCCGCGCACGGCGCGGCTGCTCGGCGAAACCCTGCAGCTGCACACCGACGCCGACGGCACGCCGCACGCCCTGCTCGGCACCGACGCGCTGACCGTGCAGTCGCGCTACGGCTTCCTCTGGGTCTGCCCCAGCGGCCGCCCCGCGCGCCCGCTGTTCGCCTTCCCCGAGCACGAAGAGCCTGGCCGCCGCATCGTCGATTGCGGCGGGCTCGGCGTGGCCGTGTCGGGCCTGCGCGTGATCGAGAACTTCCTGGACATGGCGCACTTCCCCTTCGTGCACCCCGACTACCTCGGCAAGGTGCCGCACACCGAAGTGGCCAAGTACAACGTCGAGGTCGACGCCGCCACCGACGAGATCTGGGCCACCGACTGCCGCTTCTGGCAGCCGCGCGCCTCGGCCGCCCACGACACGGGCAGCGAGGTGTTCTACAAGTACCGCGTGATGCAGCCCTTCTCGGCCATGCTCTACAAATCGAGCCACCGGCCCGACAAGCTCGACGCCATCGGCCTGTTCCTGCAGCCGGTGGACGACGAGCACGTCATCGCCCACACGCTGCTGGCCTACTTCGACGACGTGTCGAGCGACGCCGAGCTCATCGCCTTCCAGCACACGATCTTCGGACAGGACAAGCCGATCCTGGAGAACCACGCCTTCAAGCGCATGCCGCTCGAAGGCCGCGCCGAGACGCCCACGCGCGGCGACACCACCTCCGTCACCTACCGCCGCTGGCTGCGCGAGCGCGGCATGCGTTTCGGCACCGCGAGGGCCACCGCATGACCGTCCAGCTCTACGACTACCCGCTCTCGGGCAACTGCTTCAAGGTGCGGCAGATGCTGCTGTGGCTCGGCGTGGACCATGCGAGCGTGCCGGTCGATTTCCACCCGGGCCGCGAACACAAGTCCGCAAGATTCCTCGAACAAGTCAACCCGCTCGGCCAGCTCCCGGTGATCGACGACGAAGGCTTCGTGCTGCGCGACGCGCAGGCCATCCTGGTCTACCTCGCGAGCCGCTACGACGACGCACGGCAGCACTGGTACCCCGCCGACCCGAAGCTGCGCGGCCAGGTCGCGATGTGGCTCGCCATGGCCGACGAGATCACGCGCACCGCCTCGGCTGCCCGGCTGCACGACGCGCTGGGCTACACGCACCTGGACATCGACGCCTGCCGGCGCGGTGCGCGCGCGGCCTTCCGCGTGCTCGACGACCACCTGGCCGAGCAACACGCCGCCACCGGCCTGCGCTGGCTCGTGGCCGCGACCGAGCCGACCATTGCCGACCTCGCCTGCTTCCCGTATGTGGCGCTGGCGGGCGAAGGCGGCGTCTCGCTCGACGAGTTTCCCGCACTGCGCCGCTGGGTCTGGGACTTTCGTCACCTGCCGGGCTTTGTGGGCATGTCGGGTATCTTCCCGGCTGGCCCCGCCTGAAGGCTCGCCTGAGTATCCTTGTCCCCTTCCGCTCTCTGAAGAACCGAATCCCATGAAAACCAAAGCCGCCGTCGCCTGGCAAGCAGGCCAACCCCTGACCATCGAAACCGTGGACCTCCAAGGCCCCAAGTTCGGTGAAGTGCTGGTCGAGATCAAGGCCACCGGCATCTGCCACACCGACTACTACACGCTCTCGGGCGCCGACCCCGAAGGCATCTTCCCCGCGATCCTGGGCCATGAAGGCGCGGGCATCGTGGTCGACGTCGGCCCCGGCGTCACCACCCTGAAAAAGGGCGACCACGTCATTCCGCTGTACACGCCCGAATGCCGCCAGTGCAAGTTCTGCCTGAGCCGCAAGACCAACCTGTGCCAGCTGATCCGCGGCACGCAGGGCAAGGGCCTCATGCCCGACGCCACCAGCCGCTTCAGCCTCGACGGCAAGCCCATCTTCCACTACATGGGCACGAGCACCTTCAGCAACTACACGGTCGCGCCCGAGATTTCGCTGGCCAAGATCCGCGAAGACGCGCCCTTCGACAAGGTCTGCTACATCGGCTGCGGCGTCACCACCGGCATCGGCGCGGTGATCTTCACGGCCAAGGTCGAAGCCGGCGCCAACGTCGTGGTGTTCGGCCTGGGCGGCATCGGCCTGAACGTGATCCAGGGCGCCAAGATGGTGGGCGCCGACAAGATCATCGGCGTCGACCTGAACCCCGAGCGCGAAGCCATGGCCCGCCAGTTCGGCATGACGCACTTCATCAACCCCAAGACCACCGAGAACGTGGTCGACGCCATCGTGCAGCTGACCGACGGCGGCGCCGACTACAGCTTCGAGTGCATCGGCAACACGCAGGTGATGCGCCAGGCGCTCGAGTGCACGCACAAGGGCTGGGGCCGCAGCATCATCATCGGCGTGGCCGAGGCCGGTGCCGAGATCAGCACGCGCCCGTTCCAGCTGGTCACCGGCCGCAAGTGGGAAGGCTCGGCCTTCGGCGGCGCGCGCGGGCGCACCGACGTGCCGAAGATCGTCGACTGGTACATGGAAGGCAAGATCAACATCGACGACCTGATCACGCACACCATGCCGCTGGAAGACATCAACAAGGGCTTCGACCTCATGAAGCGCGGCGAATCGATCCGCGGCGTGGTCCTGTACTGAGCCCGAGGAGGCGCCCGCCATGAACCGCATGGAACCCCTGCGCAGAATCGAAGCGGGCGTCCTCGAAGTCGCCTACTACGAAGCCGGCCCCGCCGACGGCCCGCCCGTGCTGCTGATGCACGGCTTTCCATACGACATTCACACTTACGCCGAAGTCGCGCCGATGCTGGCCGCGCAAGGCTGCCGCGTGATCGTGCCGTACATGCGCGGCTACGGCGCCACGCGCTTCCTCGCCGACGCCACGCCGCGCTCGGGCGAACAGGCGGCCTTCGGCGCCGACCTGCTCGCGCTGCTCGACGCCCTGAAGATCGAGCGCGCCGTGCTCGCCGGCTACGACTGGGGCGGCCGCGCCGCCTGCGTGGTGGCGGCGCTGTGGCCCGAACGCTGCGCGGGGCTGGTCTCGCTCAACAGCTACAACATCCAGAACATCGCCAAGGCGATGGAGCCGGACACCGCAGAGAACGAGCACAGCCTCTGGTACCAGTACTACTTCCACAGTGAACGCGGCCGCGCCGGCCTCGCGAAGGATCGCCAGGCCCTCACGAAGCTGCTGTGGCAGCTGTGGTCGCCGACGTGGCGCTTCGACGACGCCACCTTCGAACGCAGCGCCGCCGCCTTCGAGCACCCCGACTTCGTGGACGTGGTGATCCATTCGTACCGCCACCGCTTCGGCCTCGTGCCCGGCGACCCGGCCTATGCCGACATCGAACGCCGCCTTGCCGCGCAGCCGACGATCACCGTGCCCGCCATCACCTTCGACGGCATCGACGACGGCGTGCGACCGCCCGCCGATGCCTCGGCCCACGCGCACCGCTTCAGCGGACCGCGTTCGCACCGCCTCGTGCCCGGCGCAGGCCACAACCTGCCGCAGGAAGCACCGCGCACCTTCGCCGACGCCGTGCTTGAACTCGTGCCCGCGCTGCGCAGCCAGACGACCTCTTCTTCATGACCGACACCACCCCGACACTTCTTTCCGAACACCACGCCTTCGGCGGCGTGCAGCGCTTCGTCGAGCACCGCTCGCACGAGATCGGCCTGCCGATGCGCTTCTCGGTCTACCTGCCGCCGCAGGCCGCACACACGCGCGTGCCTGCCCTGCTCTACCTTGCGGGCCTGACCTGCAACGAAGAGACCTTCGCGGTGAAGGCCGGCGCGCAGCGCATGGCCGCCAGCCTGGGCGTTGCGCTCATCGCGCCCGACACCAGCCCGCGCGGCGCCGAACCCGAGAGCCTGCCGGGCGCAAAAGACAGCTGGGACTTCGGCATCGGCGCCGGCTTCTACCTCGACGCCACCGCCGAGCCCTGGGCCACGCACTGGCGCATGGAAAGCTGGATCGTGCACGAGCTGCTGCCGCTGGTGGCCCGCCACTTTCCCATCGACGGCGAGCGCATCGGCATCTTCGGCCACTCGATGGGCGGCCACGGCGCGCTCACGCTGGCGCTGCGGCACCCGGGGCGCTTCAAGTCGCTCTCGGCCTTCGCGCCGATCTGCGCGCCCACCCAGTGCCCGTGGGGCCAGAAGGCCTTCGCCGGCTACCTGGGCGAGCCCGGCGACGATCGCGCGCAGTGGCTCGCGCACGACGCCAGCGCGCTGATGCAATCGCAGACCGTGGCGCCCTATCCGCAGGGCATCCTCATCGACCAGGGCCTGGCCGACAAATTCCTCGCCGAGCAGCTGCACCCCGAGGCCTTCGAGGCCGCCTGCTTCGCCGCCGGCCAGCCGCTCACGCTGCGCCGCCACGCGGGCTACGACCACGGCTACTACTTCATCCAGAGCTTCATGGCGGACCACATCGCGCACCATGCGCAGACGCTGAACGGCTGAGCACAAAGGGGTGCGGTCCGCACCCGGCGTGGCTATCATGGTCCGCATGTCCGCTGCCCAGATTCCTGCCTTCCAGCTGCGCTCGCGCGATGGCGGCGCCGAAGAGAACATGGTGCTCGCGGGCATCTGGCGCCGCGCCTGGGTGTCGGCCAACCGCAGCGCCGTCCACGTCGAGCCCATCGGCCACTGGCTGCGGCGCGTGCAGACCGAATTCATCCCGCCCGCCGACGTGGTGCTGGCCGAGCGCGACGGCCAGGTGCTGGCCTTCATGGTGCTGCTCACGGCGCGCGAGTACGTGGCCCAGCTGTTCGTCGAACCGCACCTGCGCAGCCAGGGCCTGGGCAAGGCGCTGCTCGACGAGGCCTGCGTGCGCATGCCGCACGGCTGGCGGCTGCATGTGGCCGTCACCAACACCGAGGCGCAGCGCTTCTACGAACGCTACGGCCTCGTGCGCGGCGTGGTCGACCGCCACCCCGGCAGCGGACGCGAACGCATCGCCTACCATTGGTCGCCCACCCGCGCGCCCTGGCGCACGGGCTGACACCCTCCGCACTTCCTTCCTGCCCCATGCGCATCCGCATCGACCACATCGCCCTCTGGACCACCGACCTCGAACGCTGCAAGCGCTTCTACGTCGACTACTTCGGCGCCACCGCCGGTGCCGGCTACGTCAACCCGGCCAAGGGCTTCGCCTCGTGCTTCCTGAGCCTGGGCGACGGCGCGCGCATCGAGGCCATGACCACGAGCACCCTGTCGCCCGTGGTCGCCGAGGCCGGCGCGCAGCGCATGGGCTGGACGCACCTGGCGATCTCGGTCGGCTCCGACGCCGAAGTCGATGCGCTCACGCAGCGGCTGAAGGCCGACGGCTATCCGCTGCTCGACGGCCCGCGCCGCACCGGCGACGGCTACTACGAGAGCGTGGTGCTCGACCCGGACGGCAACCGCATCGAGATCACGTCATGAGCGTCTTTGTTCAAAGCCTGCACGAGACCTTCGAACGCCTCGGCCGCATCGAGACCCGCCGCATGTTCGGCGGCCACGGCGTGTGGCACGAAGGCCGCATGATCGCGCTCGTCGCCAAGGACACGCTGTACCTCAAGGCCGATGCCGGCAACGCCGCGCACTTCGACGCGCTGAACCTGCCGCCCTTCACCTACGTGCGCGAAGGCAAGGAGATGCCGATGTCGTACCGGCTGGCGCCGGCCGACCTGTTCGAAGACCGCGAGGAAGCGGCGCGCTGGGGCCGCCTCGCCTACGAAGCCGCGCTGCGTTCGGGCCAGCCGCCGAAGCAGAAGAAGCCCAAACCTAAACCCAAGACAACCCCCAAGGCCGCGAAAGCGAAGACCCGGTGAACGCTCCTCACACCAACAGCCACCGGCTTCCGCCCCTTCCCGAACGTGAACAGATCGCGCTGCTCGACCCCTTCGACAGCCTCGACCTGAAAGACATCGTGGTCGTCAGCTCGCTGGCCGAGGCCGAGCGCGCCGCCGATGAATTGCTCGACGCCGGCGTGGCGGGCTTCGACACCGAGTCGCGCCCCACCTTCGCGAAGAACGAAGTGTCGACCGGCCCGCACGTGGTGCAGTTCGCCACGCGCGACACGGCCTGGCTGTTCCAGCTGCACCGCGACGAATGCAACCCCGTGGTCGCGGGCCTGCTCGCCTCCACCGAACTGCACAAGGTCGGCTTCGGCCTTTCGAGCGACCTGTCGCTGATCCGCCTGCGGCTGGCGATTGCACCGCAGGCCGTGTTCGACATCGACGACGAATTCCGCCGGCGTGGCTACCGCCGCTCGGTGGGCGTGAAGACGGCGGTGGCGCTGATGTTCAACCGCCGCTTCGCCAAGTCGCGCAAGGCGACCACCTCGAACTGGGCGCACAAGCAGCTCACCGAATCGCAGATCCGCTACGCGGCCAACGACGCCTATGCGTCGCTGCGCGTGTTCGACGCGCTCTTTCCGAACGGCTGACTGGGCGCCTTCCGTCAGTCGCGCCCCGCTTCGAGGATCGCCTGCGCCAGCCGCTGCGGGTTCGAGAAGAACATCTCGTGGCTGCCCGGGCACTCCACAAGCCGGAACAACCCCAGCCGCTCCGACAGCCGCGGATGCCACGGCAGGCTGTGCGGCAGCGCCGTGTCCTGCTGGCAATTGACGTACGACTTGCCCAGCGCCAGCGCCGCCAGCGGCTGCTTCAGCTGGATCTTGTCGGTGAAGGTGCGGTACGGATGCGGGTTGAGCTTGTCGTAGGCGGACTGCGCCAGCGCCAGGTCGGCGTCGTTGATGAAGGCCTCGCGCCAGATCTCGAAGGGCAGCATCACGGCGTTCTTGTTGGCGGCCGCCACCGCGTCGAACATGGTCACGTAATGCGGCGGCACCATGTCGTTGAGCGCTTCGCCATCGAGCGGCACGAAGGCGTTGATGTAGACCAGCCGCCGCAGCCGCGCCGCGATGCGGTCGGCCACGCCCGAGATCACCATGCCGCCGTAGCTGTGGCCCACGAGCCGCACCTGCGTGAGGTCCTTGGCCTCGATGAAGCGGACCACCGAGGCGATGGCATCGGCCAGGCCGGTGCCCGCGCGGTCGTCGCCAGGGTTGTTGCCTGCCACGGTGGGGCAATGCACGGTGTGGCCGGCCGCGCGCAGGCCGTCGGCCACGGCCTCCATTTCGGCGCCGGTGTGCCAGGCGCCGTGAACCAGAACATAGGTGTCGGACATGGGTGTCTCCTTCGTTGGATGCTTCGTTGGGGGATGAGCCGAAGGCGACTGTAGAAAAAGCGGTACGTCGCAGATGGCCGTTGCCTGCCAGGGCGATGGCCGATTCGTGCCACCGGTCTTTTTGCCGAGGGTTGCCTCGATTCAATAATTCAAAGATAATTGAATAATGGAAGAAAACGATGTGGTCCGCGCCTTGGGCGCACTCGCGCAACCCGTGCGCCTGCGGGTGTTCCGCGCCTTGGTGGTGGCGGGGCCCGACGGGCTGACGCCGGGTGCGCTGACCGAATCGCTAGAGGTGTCAGCCACGGGGCTGTCCTTTCACCTCAAGGAGCTGGTGAACGCGAGCCTCGTTTCGCAGGAGCGCCAGGGACGCAACCTCATCTACCGCGCGTCGTTCGACCGGATGAACGGCCTGCTCGGCTATCTCACCGAGAACTGCTGCCAGGGGGAAGCCTGTCTTCCGGCGAGCACCTGCGACTGCTGACCATGAAAGCTTGTGCTGTTGCACGCGGAGTGCGTGTGCTCTGGCGTGCTCACGCCGATGGGGCACCTTGCTCCGCGAATGTCCCCCGCCCTTCGGGCTCCTCCTTGATTTCGCTGCGCAAGGCGCCCCATCGACGTGAGCGTTGGGCAGTGCAGTCGTTGATCGGCGAGCACTACCAGCAGCGTGCCCCCGTGCACAGGGCACTGGGTGCTTCCCGCAGCGAAATCAAGGAGGAGGCCGCAGGCCGGGGGACATTCGCGGAGGGAAGTACCCGGTGGCCTGTGCACACGCCCTGAACAGAAGAACATGATCCCCGCCCTCCTCATCTTCATCTTCACGCTCGTGCTCGTCATCTGGCAACCACGCGGTTTGGGCATAGGCTGGAGCGCCTCGCTGGGCGCCGTCATCGCCCTGCTCTTCGGCGTGGTGCAGCTCACCGACATCCCCGTCGTCTGGGCCATCGTCTGGAACGCCACCGCGACCTTCATCGCCGTCATCCTCATCAGCCTGCTGCTCGACGAGGCCGGCTTCTTCGAGTGGGCCGCCCTGCACGTGGCCCGCTGGGGGCGCGGCAACGGCCGGCGGCTGTTCGCCTTCATCGTGCTGCTGGGCGCCGCGGTCTCGGCCCTCTTTGCCAACGACGGCGCAGCACTGATCCTCACGCCCATCGTGATGGCGATGCTCGTGGCACTCGGCTTCACGCCGGCCACCACCCTGGCGTTCGTCATGGCCGCGGGCTTCATTGCCGACACGGCCAGCCTGCCGCTCATCGTGTCGAACCTCGTGAACATCGTGTCGGCCGACTTCTTCGGCATCGGCTTCAACGCGTACGCCTCGGTGATGGTGCCGGTCAACGTCGCAGCCGTGCTCGCGAGCCTGGGCGTGCTGCTGTGGTGCTTCCGGCGCGACATTCCCGCGCACTACGACATGGCCCGCCTCAAGCAACCCGCCGATGCGATCCGCGACCGCGACACCTTCCGCGCCGGCTGGGTCGTGCTCGCACTGCTGCTCGTGGGCTTCTTCGGCCTGGAGCCGCTGGGCGTGCCGGTGAGCGCCGTGGCCGCCTTTGGCGCGGTGATCCTGCTCGCGGTGGCGGCACGCGGCCCGGTGATCGGCACGCGCCAGGTGTTGCGCGGCGCGCCCTGGCAGATCGTCGTCTTCTCGCTGGGCATGTACCTCGTGGTCTACGGGCTGCGCAACGCCGGGCTCACCGGCCAGATCGCCACGCTGCTGAACCTGTTCGCGCAAGGCGGGGTCTGGGGCGCGGCCATGGGCACCGGCTTTCTCGCGGCGGTGCTCTCCTCGGTCATGAACAACATGCCGACCGTGCTGGTCGGCGCGCTGTCGATCGAGGCCTCGGGCGCGGTCGGCCTCGTGAAGGAGGCGATGGTCTATGCCAACGTGATCGGCTGCGACCTCGGCCCGAAGATCACGCCCATCGGCAGCCTCGCCACGCTTCTGTGGCTGCACGTGCTCGCGAAGAAGGGCATGACCATCACCTGGGGCCACTACTTCCGCATCGGCATCGTGCTGACCCTGCCCGTGCTGGCCGCGACGCTCGCCGCGCTGGCGCTGCGCCTCAACCTGGGCTGATCCATTTTTTCTTCTCTCAACGAGCCTGTCATGAGCGACATCACGATCTATCACAACCCCGCCTGCGGCACCTCGCGCAACGTGCTCGCGCTGATCCGCAACACGGGCGACGAGCCCACCGTCATCGAGTACCTGAAGACCCCGCCCGACCGCGCCACGCTCACGCAGCTGATCGCGGCGATGGGCGTGCCCGTGCGCGAGGTGCTGCGCCAGAAGGGCACGCCGTACGACGAACTGGGCCTGGACGATCCGAAGTGGTGCGACGAACAGCTCATCGACTTCATGCTGCAGCACCCGATCCTCATCAACCGCCCCATCGTCGTCACGCCGCTGGGCACGCGCCTGTGCCGGCCTTCGGAGGCCGTGCTCGACATCCTGCCCAAGCCGCAGCAAGGCGCGTTCGCCAAGGAAGACGGCGAAGCGGTGATCGACACGAAAGGCCAGCGTGTCGCCAAGCCCTGATCTCCCGCAGCTCGACGCCGATGCGTTCCGTGTCCCCCGCCTGCAGGCGCTGCTTCCCACCGCACGCGCCACGCACGCCCCGCGCATCCTGCTGCTGTACGGCTCGCTGCGCGAGCGCTCCTACAGCCGCCTGCTGACCGAAGAGGCCGCGCGCCTGCTGCGCGCGATGGGCGCCGATCCCCGCATCTACGACCCGCGCGGCCTGCCGCTGCCCGACGGCGAGCCCGAAGACCATCCGAAGGTGCAAGAGCTGCGCGATCTCGCGCAATGGGCCGAGGGCATGGTGTGGACCTCGCCGGAACGCCACGGTGCGATGACCGGGATCATGAAGGCGCAGATCGACTGGATTCCGCTGGCCGTCGGCTCGGTGCGGCCCACGCAGGGCAAGACGCTCGCGGTGATGGAAGTGTCGGGCGGCTCGCAGTCGTTCAACGCGGTGAACCAGCTGCGGGTGCTGGGCCGCTGGATGCGCATGATCACCATCCCCAACCAGTCGTCGGTGGCCAAGGCCTTCCTCGAATTCGACGATGCAGGCCGCATGAAGCCCTCGCCCTACTACGAACGCGTGGTCGACGTGATGGAAGAGCTGGTGAAGTTCACGCTGCTCACGCGCGACTGCGCGGACCACCTGGTCGATCGCTACAGCGAGCGGCGCGAGAGTGCCGAAGCGCTGTCGAAGCGAGTGAATCTCCGCAGCATCTAGACACAAGCCAGGCAGGCTTCTTGCAACGGGGACGCCCGTTGCCCGGGCAACTCCCATGGCGGCGCGCGGCGCACCCACGTAGATTCCAGCGTAGAAAAAAGCGTCCGTTTCCGTCGCTTTCCCCACTTTGGCCCCGCAGGAGTGTCCATGGACGCATGGTCGAGTCAGCAACTGTCCCCGCTGTACAGGCGCGAGGTCTTCCGCTCGCGCGAGGCCGAAGAGACGCACGCGCGCGTGGCCCATGAGCTGAAGCCGCACCGCAGCGTGTGGCGCTCGGGCGATGTCGACGCGATCTTCTGCCGCGCCGAGATGAGCGCACTGTCGCTGTGCATCCTGCGCTACGGCTGCGACGTCGACATCGAGCCCGACGCGCTCGGCAACTTCGTTCTGGTGCAGATGCCGCTGCGCGGCCGCGCCGACATCCACACCGGCGGACAGACGCTGCAGATCCACCCCGGCCAGGGCGCCATCATTTCGGCCCACAAGCCGGTGCGCCTGCGCTGGCATGCCGACTGCGAACAGCTGATGCTGAAGATCGAGCTCAGCCGCCTGCAGGAGGTCGCGCGCCATGCCTTCGCGCTGCGCGGCGGCGACACCGTCGGCGAGATCGATTTCGACATGCCCCTGCGCCTGGACGACGCGGCGGGCACGCAGTGGTGCCGCATGGTGGCGAGCCTGGCTTCGCTGCTGCCGCCCACGGAGTTCGAGCGTCACGACCCGCGCTGGCTCGCGCACTGCGAAGACAACCTCATGCTCTACCTGCTGTGCCACCGGCCGAACTCGGTGCTGCAGCGGCACGCCGACGCACAGCGCGGCACCGAAGAAACCAGCCTGCGGCAGCTGCGGCGGGCCGAAGAATTCATGCGCGAGCGGCTCGACTCGCTGCTGTCGCTCGAAGAGGTGGCGCAGGCCGCGGGCGTCACGCGCCGCGGCCTCGCCCTGCTCTTCAGGCGCCACCGCGACCTGTCGCCCGGCGAGGTCCTGCGCAACATGCGGCTCGATGCCGCGCACGCACTGCTGGCGCGACACGACGGCGCCAGCGTCACCGAGGTGGCGCTGAACTGCGGCTTCTCGCACCTGAGCCGCTTTGCCGCCTGCTACCGCGAGCGCTTCGGGCAGCTGCCGCGCGACACCTCGCGCGACCCCGCGCGGCTGCCTGCCGCGCGGCACTGAACACACCTCCTCAGGACTTCATCGCGCACTGCGCGGCGGTGCGGTCCTGGTAGCGCTCCAGCACGGTGCCGATCACCTTGTTGGCGATGCGCCCGCTGCCGTCCTTGGCGACCACGCGCAGGTAGTAGTTCTGGATCGGGAAGTTGTTGGGGCCGTAGCGGAAATCGCCGCGCACCGACTTGTAGTTGGCCGCCTTGATCGCCTTGAGCAGCGCGGGCTTGTCGGCCACCTTGCCGCCGACGTCGCGCACGGCCGCATCCATCGCCATGAGCACGTCGTAGGCCTGGCCGGCATAGAACGACGGGTTGCGCCCGTTGTTCTGCTGGCGGAACGCCGTCACGAAGCGCTGGTTGGCCGGGTTGTCGAGGTCGAACGACCAGTGCGCGGTGTTGAACAGGCCCAGCATCGGCTCGCCGACGGCGGGGATCATGTCCTCGTCGGCCGAGAAGGCGGTGGAGATCAGCGCCACGTCCTTCGACAGCCCCGCGCCGACGAACTGCTTGATGAAGCTCACGCCCATCGCGCCGGGTAAAAAGAAGTACAGCGCATCGGGCTTCGAGGCACGGATCTGCGCCAGCTCCGCCGAGTAGTCGAGCTGCCCGAGCTTGGTGTACAGCTCGTCGCCCACGGCGCCCTTGAAGGTGTGCTTGAAGCCGTTGATGGCGTCCTTGCCGCCGGGGTAGCTGGGCGCAATCATCGCGACCTTCTTGAAGCCCTTGTCGCTCGCGAACTTGCCGGCCGATTCGTAGTACGCGTCGTTCGGGTACGAGGCGCCGAAGAAGTACGGGTTGCAGCGCGCGCCCGAATAGTCGCTCGGGCCGGTGTTGCTCGACAGGTAGGGCACCTTGGCGGCGAAGAGCGGCGGGCCGACAGCCAGCGCGACCGACGAGCCGACGGGCCCGGTGAACAAATCGATCTTGTCGCGCAGCAGCATGCGCTCGACCACCTGGCGCGCCATCTCGGGGTTGCCTGCCGTGTCGGCCTCGACGAACTCCACCGGCACGCCGCCGAGCTTGCCGCCCAGCTGCTTCATCGCCACGGCGAAGCCGGCCTTGGCCTCGGCGCCGCCGACGGCGAACGGGCCGGACAGGTCCATCGCCAGACCGACTTTCACGGTCTGCGCGGTCTGTGCCTGCGCGGGTAAAGCCAGCGCGCCCACCAGGACGGTGAGCGCGCACAAGACGGATCGGGGCGTGGCCTGCGACATGAAAGGTCTCCTCGGGGTGAGTTCGTTGAACGTGGGGGCAGCAAATGCAGGGCGCAGTCTCTGTGCGGCGGCGGCGCCCCGCTATCCGTTTCGTGCGACCGAAACCGCTGCACGAAATGGACAGACAACAGGCCGGCGCGCTCCCCAGAATCGCCGCCGACCCCACCACTTCGAGAGACGAACCGATGAGCGACACCATCGACATCCCGGCCGGCGACGGCACCCAGACCTTTCGCGGCTACCTGGCCCTGCCGGCCTCGGGGCGCGGCCCCGGCATCGTGCTGTGCCAGGAGATCTTCGGCGTCAATGCCTACGTGCGCGAGGTGGCCGACCTCTATGCGCAGGAAGGCTACGTGGTGCTCGCGCCCGACCTGTTCTGGCGCATGGAGCCCGGTGTCGATCTGGGCTACTCGCCCGAAGACTGGCAGCGCGCCTTCGGCTTCTTCCAGAAGTTCGACATCGAGGCCGGCGTGGCCGACGTCACGGCGAGCGTGAAGGCGCTGCGCGCGCACCCGGCCTGCACCGGCAAGGTCGGCGCACTGGGCTTCTGCCTCGGCGGCAAGCTGGCCTACCTGGCCGCCGCGCACTCGGGCGTGGACGCGGCCGTGGGCTATTACGGCGTGGGCATCGAAGGCGCGCTCGACCTCGTGCCGCAAATCAAATGCCCGATCGCCCTGCACTTCGCCGAGCTCGATCAGTTCTGCCCGCCCGAGGCCCGCGCCCAGGTGCTCGAAGCCTTCGCCGGCCAGCCCGATGCGCAGATGTACGTCTACCCCGGCGTCGACCACGCCTTTGCACGCACCGGCGGCGACCATTTCGACAAGCCCTCCACGCTCATGGCGCACCAGCGTTCGATGGCGCTGTTCAAGGACGCGATCGGCCCGGTGTACGACCTCTCGGCGCTGTGGGACAAGCACTGCGAGTACGAGTTCGCCACGCGCGACGTGGTCGCCACCATGGCCACGATGGTGAGCGAGCCCTACGTGAACCACATCCCGACCATGACCGGCGGCGTGGGCGCCAAGGAGCTGTCGCGCTTCTACAAGCACCACTTCATTCCGAGCACACCGCCCGACACGCGGCTCACGCCCATCTCGCGCACCGTGGGCGCCACGCAGATCGTGGACGAGATGCTGTTCAGCTTCACCCACACGGTCGAGATCGACTGGCTGCTCCCGGGCATCGCGCCCACCGGCAAGCCGGTGGAGATTCCGCTCGTGGCCATCGTGAAGTTCCGCGGCGACAAGCTGTACCACGAGCACATCTACTGGGACCAGGCCAGCGTGCTGGTGCAGATCGGCCTGCTCGATCCGAAGGGCCTGCCCGTGGCCGGCGCGGAGACGGCGCGCAAGCTGGTCGACGAGACGCAACCGTCGAACACGCTGATGCCGCGCTGGGAAAAATCGACCGGCCTCACCATCGCCGACCCGGCGCTGCCCCTGGGATGAGCCACGCCGCCGACATGCTGGCGCTGGTCGTGGATTCGGTCACGCCGCTCACGCCGGCCATCAAGGCCTTCGTGCTGCGCTCGGCGAATGGCGAGCCGCTGCCGCCGTTCGCACCCGGCGCGCACCTGGGCGTGCAGGTGGTGCAGGCCAACGGCCACCCGGGTCAGCGCGCCTACTCGCTCGCCAAGCCGCACGACGGCTCGGACCGCTGCGAGATCGCCGTGCTGTGCGAGCCGCAGGGCGCGGGCGGCTCGACCTGGATGCACGCGTTGCAACCCGGCACCGCGCTGGCCGCGCACGCACCGCGCAACGACTTCGCCCTGCACGCGGGCAGCGCGTCGCCGCTGCTCATCGCGGGCGGCATCGGCATCACGCCGCTGCTGTGCATGGCGCGATCGCTCGCGGCCGAAGCGCGCCCCTTCGACTTCGTCTATGCCACGCGCAGCGAAGAAGCCACGGCCTACCTGCACGAGGTGCGCGCGCTCGGCGGCACGGTGGTGCACGACGGCGGTGTCCCCGCACGCGGCCTCGACCTGCGCGCGCTGCTGGCCGCGCCCGTGCCCGGTCGCCACCTGCATGTGTGCGGCCCGCGCGGCATGGTGCAGGCCGTGGTCGACACCGCCCGCGCGCTCGGCTGGCCCGACGACCACGTGCACTTCGAACTCTTCGCCGGCGCCATCGAGCAGGCGGGCGACGCGCCCTTCGAGGTGCGCACGCTGCGCTCGGGCAAGACGCTGACCGTGGCGCCCGACCAGAGCCTGCTCGACGTGCTCATCGCCGCCGGCCTGGACCCGCTGTACGACTGCCGCCAGGGCGACTGCGGCGTGTGCGTGGTGGACGTGGTCGAGGGCGTGCCCGACCACCGCGACCACAACCTCAGTCCGCGCGAGAAGGCGGACGGCAAGACCCTGTGCACCTGCGTGTCGCGCGCCAAGACGCCGCACCTGGTGCTCGACATCTGATGACGTTTCAGGAGACCCACCCGATGAATTCCGTGATCCCCATCATCCCCATCGCGGCGACAAGCCCGATCGACATCCAGTCGCTCGTGCAGCCCGACCGCGTGCACAAGCGCGTCTACACCGACCCCGCCATCTTCGAGCTGGAGATGGACCGCGTGTTCGGCCAAGCCTGGATCTACATCGGCCACGAAAGCCAGGTGCCCAAGCCCGGCGACTACTTCACCACCCGCCTGGGCCGCGAGCCCGTGGTGATGGTGCGGCACACCGACGGCCAGGTGCACGTGATGTTCAACCGCTGCCCGCACAAGGGCGCCAAGCTCGTGCCCGACGGCAGCGGCAGCGCCGGCAAGTTCCTGCGCTGCCTGTACCACGGCTGGACCTTCAAGTGCGACGGCAGCCTGCTGTCGGTGCCGCTGCGCAGCGGCTACGAATGCACTGCGCTCGACCTGAAGGACCCGCAGTACGGCGTGCGCAAGGTGGCGCGCGTAGCTTCGCACCGCGGCTTCGTGTTCGCCAGCCTGTCGGAAGACGGACCCGAGCTGAAGGAGTTCCTGGGCGGCGTGGCCACGTCGCTCGACAACTTCTGCGACCGCGCCCCGGAGGGCGAAGTGGAAGTGGCCGGCGGCGTTCAGCGCGTGATCCAGCGCAACAACTGGAAGATCTTCTTCGAGAACCTGCACGACACCATCCACGCCGTGGCCACGCACGAGTCGTCGTGGCGCGCGGCCAAGGAAGAGCACGAGGCCATGCCGGCCGGCACGCCCAAGCCCTTCGAAGTGGTGATCGTCGACGGCAACGGCGAGCCGCTGGAGTTCTGGGAGAAGCTGGAGCTCAAGGGCTACGACCACGGCCACGGCTTCATGGAAGGCATCTTCGTGCCGCCGACCGACCCGGTGAGCCTGGCCTACGTGGCCTCGCTTGAAGCCGCGAAGGGCGCCGAAGAGGCCGACGCGATCCTGCGCGTGAACCGGCACAACACCATCGTCTACCCGAGCTGCTCGCCGCACACCTCGTTCCAGCAGATCCGCGTGATCCGCCCGCTGTCGGTGGACCGCACGCTGGTCGAGATCTTCAGCTTCCGGCTCAAGGGCGCACCCGAAGCCACCTTCCAGCGCACGCTCAAGTACACCAACATCGTCAACTCGCCCTCGTCGAACGTGATGCCCGACGACCTGGAGGCCTACAACCGCGTGCAGGAAGGCCTGGGCTCCGACGGCGGCGACTGGGTGAGCATGCACCGCGCCGCCGGGCGCGACCAGCCGCTGCCGGGCGGACGCGCGTCCAACGGCAACAGCGAGATGCCCTCGCGCAACATGTTCGCGGCGTGGGCCGGCTACATGGGCGTCGACACGGGTGTCAAGACGAACGAACAGACCGGGAGCGCCGAATGAACTTCCGCGACTGGAACGAACAGCAGGACCTCACGCAGTTCCTGCACCACGAGGCGCGCCTGCTCGACGAGCACCGCTGGGACGAATGGCAGAAGCTCTTCACGCCCGACGGCCTGTACTGGGTGCCGCTGGTGCACGGCCAGGCCGACCACCTGAACCACGCCTCGCTGTTCTGCGAGGACGCCCTGCTGCGCTCGATGCGCGCGCGGCGGCTCGAGCAGGCCCGCGCCTATTCGCAGCAGCCGCCCACGCGCACCGTGCACGTGCTGGGCAACATCGCGCTCGAATCACGCGACGACGCGGGCTGCACCGTGCGCTCGACCTTCCTGCTGCTGGAGTGGCGCAAGACCGAGCAGCGCACCTTCGGCGGCAGCGTGCTGCACACGCTGCGCCGCGCCGACGACGGCTGGCGCATCCAGACCAAGCGCGTCGACCTCGTCAACTGCGACGCGCCGCACGAAGCCCTGCAGGTGTTCCTGTGAAGGCCGCGTTGCTGGCGATGCACTACCAGAACGACGTGCTGCACATCGACGGCAAGGTGCGCGTGGGCGTGGCCGCCGACGACCCGGCGCGCCCGCGCCTCATCGCCTCGGCCGCGCGGCTCATCGCCGGGGCGCGCGCGAACGGCGTGCCGGTGATCTTCGTGCGCATCGCCTTCGCGCCCGACTACGCGGACTGCCTGCGCAACTGCACGCTGTTCCGCCGCGTGGCCGAGAGCGGCGCGGTGCAGGAAGGCAGCTGGGGCGCGGGCTTCTACGACGAGCTCGCGCCGCGGCCAGGCGAGGCCGTCGTCACCCACAAGCGCAACAACCCCTTCTGGGCCAGCGGGCTCGAAGACGCCGTGCGTGCCACCGGTGCCAGTCGCCTGTACGTGGCCGGCATCGCGACCAACCACGTCGTCGAACACGGCGCGCGCCACGCGAGCGACCTGGGCTACGACGTGGCCGTGGTGGCCGACGCCTGCAGCACTGCGCAGGCGCACCTGCAGGCGGCAAGCCTGGAAACCCTGGCGATGCTCGCGGACGTGGTGCGCGTGGACGACGCCGTCGCGCAGATGGGAGGCCGGCCATGACGACGCTGCAAGGCAAGGTCGCGATCGTGACCGGCGCCGCCGCGTTGCTGGGGAGCGCCATCGTGCGTGCCTTCGTGCAGGCCGGCGCGCGCGTGGTGGCGGTCGACATCGACACGGCGCGTGGCGCCGCCTTGGCGGCCGATGTGGGCGCGGGCTGCCGCTTCGTCGCCTGCGACATCGCCTCGGACGACGCGCTCGATGCGCTCGTGGCCGGCACGCTTCGCACCGAAGGCCGCATCGACTTTCTCATCAACAACGCCGTGGTCTACGGCGACGCTGGCCTGGATGCCGCGCGCGCCGACTGGCTGGGCGCGCTGAACGTCAACCTCGTCTCCGGCGCGATGCTGGTGCAGAAGACCGCCGACGCGCTGGCCGCGCACGGCGGCGCCATCGTGAACATGGGCAGCGTCGGCGGCAAGTTCGGCGCGGCGGGCCGCGCGCTGTACCCCGCGGCCAAGGCCGCCATCCTGCAGCTCACGCGCAACCAGGCCGCCACGCTGGCGCCCCGGGGCGTGCGGGTGAACTCGGTATCGCCGGGCTGGACCTGGTCGGACGCGCTGTCGCGCATGACGAACGGCGACCGCGCACGCGCCGACCGCGTCGGCGCGCCGATGCACCCGCTGGGCCGCGTGGGCGACGGCGACGACGTGGCGCAGGTGGTGCTGTTCCTGTGCTCGGACGCGGCGCGCTTCGTCACCGGTGCGGACATCCCGGTCGACGGCGGCTTCTCGATGCTGGGGCCGGACCAGGGTCGCTCGGCGCGCGACTGGTTCGGGGCCTAGCCGCCGCTCAGTCGCGCGACTGCCGCAGCGCGCCCGGCGTGCCGCCCAGGTGCCGGCGGCACAGGCGCACGAAGTGCGAGGCGTCGGCCAGCCCGACGCGCAGGCCGATCTGCGCCACGCTCAGGCGGTCGAAGCGCGCATCGGCCAGCATGCGCTGCGCCACCTGCATGCGGCAGGCGGCCAGTGCATTGGCGAAGGTGGTGGCGCTGTGCCCTGCCCCACCGCCTTCGGCCAGGCAGCGGTGCAGGCTGCGCTCCGAGATGCCGAGCCCCTGCGCCACGGCCGCGGCCGTGAGGCCCGGCTCGGCATGGCGCTCGCGGGTGGCGTCGAGCACGCGCTGGCGCAAGGCGGCGCGGCCGCACGGGTCGGGCATCGCCCCACCGCCTCCCGGGCCAAGCGCCAGGGCCAGCAGGCCGCCGAGCTGGTCGGCCAGCAGCGCCGCCGGCAGCGGCGGCCGCAGGGCCACCTCGGGCGACAGCGCCTGCGCGAAGCCGCTGAGTGCCGCGCCCCAGCCGCTGTGGCCATCGATGCGGCGCGCCACGTGGTCGCCGGCGTCGGGCAGCCACGACTCGACCCACGCGGTCGGCAGCTCGATCGACACCGTGTCGGCCGACTGCTGCAGGTGGAAGGCGTAGCAGCGCCGTGAATCGACCAGCACCGCGTCGCCGGGCAGCAGGCGCGCCGAGCGCTCTTCCTGCACCGCGACCCAGGGCGAGTCGGCCTTGCACAGCAGGTAGTAGAAGTTGTGGCGGCTGTGGGCGATGGCGCGGCGCGTGCGGTACACGTCCTGCGCGCTGCCGCGCACCCGGTTCACGTGCAGCGGCCCGAGCGGCGCGGATTCGAGCGAGGCACCGAAGCGGCCGGCCAGCGGGCTGGTCACGTCCATCTCGAGAAAGCCTTCGCAGACCGCGCCGATCCAGTAGTCCAGCCGCTGCGGCGGCGGCACGGTGTCGGTCGACCAGGTGTGGATCGCAGCAGGGGCTGCGGGCATGGCGGCGGAAGTCATCCCGCCAACATAGCCAGCCCGGGCCCGTTTGCCAAGCGGGTATAGACGCCCTCCGACGCCGCGGCGCGCGGGTGCCCGGCACAATGGCCCGCTTCATCCACCGCACACGCACGAAGGGCCCGGCACACATGAGCAAGCAAAGCGATTTCGGATTGATCGGCCTGGCCGTGATGGGGCAGAACCTGGTGCTGAACGTGGAAAGCCGCGGCTTCCAGGTCAGCGTCTACAACCGCACCGAGGCCACCACCGAGGCCTTCATTGCCGCCCACCCCGGCAAGCAGCTGGTGGGCGCGAAGACGCTCGAAGAGTTCGTCCAGAGCCTGGCCAAGCCCCGCAAGATCCAGATCATGGTCAAGGCCGGCGCGCCGGTCGACCAGGTGATCGAGCAGCTCATTCCCCTGCTCGACAAGGACGACATCGTCATCGACGGCGGCAACAGCCTGTACACCGACACGGAACGGCGCGACGCCTACCTTGCAGCCAAGGGCCTGCGCTTCATCGGCGCGGGCGTGTCGGGCGGCGAGGAAGGCGCGCGCAAGGGGCCGTCGATCATGCCGGGCGGCCCGGCGTCGACCTGGGAGGTGATGAAGCCGATCTTCGAGAGCATCGCGGCCAAGGTGGACGGCGAGCCCTGCGTCATTCACATCGGCCCGGGCGGCGCGGGCCACTACGTGAAGATGGTGCACAACGGCATCGAGTACGGCGACATGCAGCTGATCTGCGAGGCCTACAGCCTGTTCAAGGCGGCCGGCTTCACGACCGACGAGATGGCCGCGATCTTCAACGAATGGAACGAGGGCGAGCTGCAGAGCTACCTGATCCAGATCACCGCCAAGGCGCTCGAGCAGAAAGACCCGGAAACCGGCCAGCCGGTGGTCGACCTCATCCTGGACAAGGCCGGCCAGAAAGGCACGGGCCAGTGGACGCTGCTGAACGCTGCCGAGAACGCGGTGGTCATCAGCACCATCAATGCCGCGGTCGAGGCGCGCGTGCTGTCGTCGCAGAAGAAGCAGCGCGTGGCGGCCAGCCAGCTGCTGCAGGGGCCGAAGATCGCACTGTCGCTGGAGAAAAAGGCGCTGGTGGCCAAGGTGCACGACGCGCTCTATGCCTCGAAGGTCATCAGCTACACGCAGGGCTTCGACCTGATCCAGACCATGGGCGAGAAGAAGGGCTGGCAGCTCGACCTGGGCGGCATCGCCTCGATCTGGCGCGGCGGCTGCATCATCCGCGCGCGCTTCCTGAACCGCATCACCGACGCCTTCCGCCGCGACCCGGCGCTGGGCAACCTGATGCTCGACCCGTTCTTTCAAGACCTGCTGAACCGCACGCAGCAGAACTGGCGCGAGGTGGTGGCGCTGGCGGTCAGTAACGGCATCCCGGTGCCGGCCTTCAGCGCGTCGCTGGCCTACTACGACAGCTACCGCACGGCGCGTCTGAGCGCGAACCTGCTGCAGGCGCAGCGCGATTTCTTCGGGGCGCACACGTACGAGCGTGTCGACAAGCCGGAGGGCCAGTTCTTCCACACGGACTGGCCGGAAGTCATCGAATAAGGAAGGCGCTCGCCCTTCAGCCGGCGTCGGCCAGCCAGTCGCGCACCACGCCGACCGACTGCGCCAGCGGCGCCGTCGCATCCACCGCCAGCACGCCGGCCTCACCCACCGGCGATTCGAGCGTGGCGAACTGGTTGGCCACGAGGCTGGCCGGGAACATGTGCAAGCCAGCACCCGCGCGCGCGGCCACGCGGCGCTCGGCTTCGGCGCGGTCGATCTGCATGAACACGAAGCGCAGGCCCGGCGCGGCGGCGCGCAACTGGTCGCGGTAGCTGCGCTTGAGCGCGGAGCAGGTCATGACGGCGCCCTGCGGCGCATCGGCCAGGGCGCGGCCCAGCGTGGCCAGCCAGCCGGCGCGGTCGGCGTCGGTGAGCGCGATGCCGCGGCTCATCTTGTCGACGTTGGCGGGCGGATGGTGGTCGTCGCCCTCGATCAGCGGCAGCCCGAACGCCGTGGCCAGCGCCGCGCCCATGCTGGACTTGCCGCAGCCCGAAACCCCCATCACCACGAGCCAGACCCTGTTCATGCGCGCCTTTGACCTTGTTTGAAGCAGCCGATGCCGAATGCGTGCCGAAGCCGGCACGGCCACGAATCTACCGCGTCGGCGCGGTGTTCAGAACAGGCTCCCCTGCCCCACGGCGCCGGGCGGGCGGAATGCCCCGGTGTCCAGCGCGATCCGCTCGCGGTTGAAGCCCAGCCGGTGTGTCGCTTTCTGGAAGCGCTGGTGGATCAGATCGGCCCACAGGCCGCTGCCCTTCATGCGCGTGGCGAAGTCGGCGTCGTAGTCCTTGCCGCCGCGCATCTCGTGGATGCGCGCCATCACGCGCTCGGCGCGCTGCGGGTAATGCAGCTCGAGCCATTCCTTGAAGAGCGGCGCCACCTCCCACGGCAGCCGCACCACGGTGTAGAAGGCACTGCGCGCGCCGGCCTCCCAGGCAGCTTCGAGCACCTGCTCCATGTCTTCGGTGATGAAAGGAATCTGCGGCGCCACGCTCACGCCCACCGGCACGCCGGCCTCGGCCAGGGTGCGGATGGTGCGCAGCCGCCGGTGCGGCGCGGCGGCGCGCGGCTCGAGCTTGCGCGCCAGTTCGCCGTCGAGCGTGGTCACGGTCACGTACACGGCCGCGAGCCGGTCGGCGGCCATGGGCGCGATCAGGTCGAGGTCGCGCTCGACCGCGCTCGACTTGGTGACCAGCGCGAACGGATGCCGCACTTCGCTCAGCAGCTCGATCACGCCGCGCGTGAGCCGCAGCTCGCGCTCGATGGGCTGGTAGCAGTCGGTGGCGGTGCCGATGGCGAGGTTGCTGGGGCGGTAGCCCTTGCGTCCGAGCTCGGCGCGCAGCACCTCGACGAGGTTGCGCTTGGCGATGAGCTTGGTCTCGAAGTCGAGGCCGGGCGAGAGGTTGAGGTAGCTGTGCGTGGGCCGCGCAAAGCAGTAGATGCAGCCGTGCTCGCAGCCGCGGTACGGGTTGAGCGAGCGGTCGAAGGGGATGTCGGGCGACTCGTTGCTGCTGAGCACCGACTTCACGTCCTCGAAGCGCACCTCGGTGGCCAGCGGCAGCAACCCGGCGGCCTCGGCTTCGCCGTCTTCCAGCGTGCCCCAGCCGTCGTCGAAGGCGTCGCGTTCGTCTTTGGAGAACCGGTGCACGAGCCGCGTGGCCGCGCCTCGGCCCTTGATGATGTGGATGGGAACCTGGGCGGCGGGCATGGCGAGTCCTTGGAAGGAAACAGGAAACAAGTCGAATAACTGTTTATTCATACAGTATTTCACTTTTGATCCCGAGATGCTGAGTTTTTTGTTTCTGTCTTGACAGAAATTCAGGAATTCCTAAACTCGACGCCATGGAACTCACCGACATTCAACGCAAGTTCGTCCTGCACTGGGGCGAGATGGGCTCCATGTGGGGCGTGAACCGCACGGTCTCGCAGATCCACGCCCTGCTCTTCGCGCACGGCAAGCCGATGCACGCCGAAGAGCTGTCGGAAACGCTGGGCGTGGCCCGCTCCAACGTCAGCAACAGCCTGAAGGAACTGCAGGCCTGGAACCTCGTGCGCGTCACCCACACGCTGGGCGACCGGCGCGACTACTTCGAGACCAGCGTCGACGTGTGGGAGCTGTTCCGCACCGTGGTGCGCGAGCGCAAGGAGCGCGAGTTCGACCCCACCATCCGCGTGCTGCGCGAGATCGTCGCCAGCCCCGACTTCCAGAAGGAGCCGCCCGATGCACAAGACCGCATCCGCTCCACCATGGACCTCATGACCAAGCTCGCCACCTGGGCCGACGAAATGCTGCGGCTGTCGCCCGGCACGCTCGACAAGGTGCTCACGCTCGGCGCCAGCGTGCAGAAGTTCGTGCGCGGCGACAGCGCACCGCCCCCCGCCCCTCCTGGCGCCGGCAAGGGCGACGACCCCGACGCGCACCACGCCAGCCTGCCCATGATCTGAGAAAGGCCGCGTCCTTTTTTTTGCCTTCTTATTTCTGTTTTGACTGAAATATCGAGAACCAAAAGCACCATGACCCGCTTCGCCCCCGCCACCTATCCGCTCACCGTCTACTTCGACGCCACCTGCCCGCTGTGCACGGCCGAGATGGGCGCCATGCAGGCGCGCGACGCTGCGAAGCGACTGCGCCTGGTCGACTGCTCGCCCATCGGTTTCGCAAACGGCCCGGCACCGCGCGAGGTGCTGATGCGCTCGCTGCACGCGGTCGATGCCGCAGGCCGGCTGCGCGTGGGCGTCGACGCCATCCGCGCCTGCCGCGCGGCCGTGGGCCTGCCGGCCGGCGGCGCGGTGCTCGACCTGCCGGTGGTCGGCCGGCTGGCCGACCGCGCGTATGCGGTGCTGGCGCGCAACCGCTACCGGCTGCCGCGCTGGCTGGTCCTGCGGCTCGCGGGGCACGGTGCGATCGCGCCGGCCACCTGCGCCGACGACCACTGCAAGCTCTAAAAAACCACTCACGCTGTCACACACCACCCGCTCACGTCCGAAGGAGTTTTCGATGCCCGACGTCTTCCAGGCCGACTTCCGCCTGCCCGGCACCGCGCGGCCCGCGCCGCCTGCCGTCGAAGGCCACGTGAGCCGCGAGGACACGCAGGACTATTTCACCGAGGTCGCCGACGACTACCGCGCCTGGAGCCCCAGCTACAACATGCACTTCGGCTTCTGGCGCCTGGGCCTGAACCCGCTGCGGCGCGAGGGCATGCTGATCGAGATGAACCGCACCGTCGGCCGCGCACTGCAACTCGACACCACCACCCATGCCCCGCGCTGCGTGGTCGACCTGGGCTGCGGCGCCGGCGCCACCTCGCGCACGCTGGTCGGCGACGACCCCGCGCTGCATGCGGTCACGGTGACCAACGTGCCGGTGCAGAACGGCATCGCCGCGCGGCTCGACGCCCGGGCCGGCGTGGCCGACCGCGTCGCGCACGTCGAGGCCGACTACACGCGCACCGGCCTGCCCGCCGCCCAGGCCGACGGTGCCTGGGCGCTCGAGAGCGCCTGCTACGCCGAGGGCACCGCCAAGGCCGACTTCGTGCGCGAGGCCGCGCGGCTGCTCAAGCCCGGTGCGCGGCTGGTGGTGGTCGACGGCTTCCTGCTGCGCCGCCGGCCGGGCCGCCTCGCGGGCTGGCTGCACCGCCTGTGGGCCGACAGCTGGGCCGTGCCCACGCTGGCTGTGCGCGACGACTTCACGGCCGCGCTGCGCGCCCACGGCTTCGAGGACGTCGAGTTCACCTCGCTGCGCTGGCGCGTGGCGCCGAGCGCGCTGCACATCCCCGTGCTGGCCACGCGCTTCACGCTGGCCGAACTGTGGAAGGCGCGCGGCAGGCTCAGCCCCTGGCGCCGCAAGCACATCGTGGCCAGCTACTGCGCGCTCGCGCTGGGCATGTTCTGGCGCGACTTCGACTACGCCATGGTGACGGCCCGGCGCAGCGCCAGCTGAGACATCACAAAAAGAGGAGAAGAGATTTCCATGCGCACCGAGCCCGAAGAAAGCAAACTCGCCGACCTGCCAGCTAACGACGACGTGCCGCCCCAAAAGCCCGTGCGCGGCATGCCCTTCGGCTGGTTCTGGCCCATGTTCGCCGGCGCGGCGATCGCGTTCGTGCTGCGCATCGTCTTCGGCGGCGGCCCCGGCGAGCCCTTCTCGGCCATGCTGGGCTCCTTCGTCTATTTCGCGCCCGCGGCGTGCGGCGCGGTCACGGTGTACCTGGCCGAGCGCATCGAACGGCGCAGCTGGGGCTACTACCTCTGGGCGCCGTGGGTGGCCACCGCGCTGTTCGTCGGCGGCACGCTGATGGTGTTCATCGAGGGCATCATCTGCGCCGCCTTCATCGTGCCGCTGTTCGCGGTGATGGGCAGCGTCGGCGGGCTGGCCATGGGCATCGTGTGCCGCATCACCAACTGGCCGAAGCCCGCGCTGTACAGCGTCGCCCTGGTGCCGCTGCTGCTCGGCGGCATCGAGCCGCAATGGCCCAACCCCGACCAGTTCTCGAACACTTCGCGCACGCTCTTCATCGCGGCGCCGGCCGAGCGCGTGTGGCACGAGCTCAACGCCGCACGCGACATCCGCCCCAGCGAAGTCGGCGACGCGTGGGCCTACCGCGTCGGCGTGCCGATGCCGGTGTCGGGCGTGACCGTCGACACGCCCGAGGGCCGCGTGCGCCAGGTGCAATGGCAGAAGAACGTGCGCTTCGAAGAGGTCGTCACCGAGTGGCAGCCCGATCGCCTGCTGAAGTGGCGCTTCCGCTTCACGCCCGACTCCTTTCCCGCCGGCGCGCTCGACGACCACGTGATGATCGGCGGCCAGTATTTCGACCTGCGCGACGCCACCTACACCCTGACCCCGCGCGACGGCGGCACCGAGCTGCGCGTCGCGGTGTCGTGGCGGCTGAGCACGCGCTTCAACTGGTATGCGGACCCGGTCATGCGGTTCCTGCTTGGCGACGCCTCCGAGAACATCCTGCGCTTCTACAAGGCGCGCAGCGAAGCCACCCAGGCGGTGGCGGGATGAGCGCGCCACCCGTCTTCCAGCAGGCGCTCGGCCCCGCGTGGGGCCAGCTCGGCGACGTGATTCGCCGGCACTACACGATGGCGCCGTTTTCCGACGATTACGTGTGCGTGCGCGGCACGATGAGCGAGGTCTGGCACGCCCCCTGGGCCGCGCTGCTGATGCCCTTCGGCCGGCTGTTCGGCGCGCTGGTTCCGCACCAGGGTACCCAGGTGCCGATCGAGGTGCACTACCGCTGCCACCCCGACAACGCCCACCTCTACTGGGACCGCGTCTTCCACTTTCCGAACAGGCCGCCTTTTCATTTCCGCTCGCACATGGAACACGACGCGGCGCAAGGCAGCGAGGTGATCGAATACGCGCGCTTCGGCATCGGCATGCGCCTGGCGGTGAGCGCGGAAGACGGTGCGCTCGTGTTCCGCGACAGGGGCTACATCTGGCGCCTCGCGGGGCTGCGCATTCCGCTGCCGCTGGGCCTCTTGCTCGGCACCGCCTACGTCGAGGAACGGCCCGATCCGTCCGACCCCGACCACTTCACGATGAAGATGCTGCTGCGCCACCGCTGGTTCGGCGATGTGTTTCGCTACAGCGGACGCTTCCGCCTCGGTTCACAATGAGCCCACCATGCCGCGCCGCCCCGAAAACCTCTACGCCCAGTACCACGCCCACATCTACTTCGCCCCCGCCACGCTGGCGCAGGCGCGCGAACTCAGCGAGCGCGCCGGCCGCGAGCTGATGGTGGTGGTGGGCCGGGTGCACGAACGCCTGGTCGGCCCGCACCCGCACTGGAGCTGCCAGCTCGCCTTCGACGCCGCCGAGTTCGACGAAGTCATCGGCTGGCTCGACGCCAACCGCAACGGCCTGGACATCTTCGTGCATGGCGTGACCGGCGACGACTTCGCGGACCACACAGCCCATGCGATGTGGCTGGGCGAAGAGAGCGCGCTCGACCTGCGGATGTTCAGGCGCTAGGCCTGCGCCAGCAGCGCGCAGACCTCCTCATCCGTCGTCTGCGAGAAGTCTTCATACCAGGCGCCGACCGCCCGGAACACCGTGGGGCAGCGCACGCACAGCACGTCGTCGGCTTCGCGCTGCAAGGCCTCGCAGGCCTCGGGCGACGCCACGGGCACGGCGGCGATCACGCTGCCGGCGTTCTGCCGCCGCAGCCCGCGAATGGCCGCGCGCATGGTGGCACCGGTGGCGAGCCCGTCGTCGATCACGAGCACCGTGCGGCCTTGCACCTCGCACGCCGGGCGATCACCGCGATAGACCTGCGTGCGGCGCGCCAACTCGGCGAGTTCAGCACGGACCACGGCATCGATCTCCGAAGGACGCAGGTCCAGCGTGCGCACCAGGTGTTCGTCGATCTCGGGCACGCCGTCGCCTGCGAGCGCGCCGAAGGCGTACTCGGGTTGTTCGAGCAGGCCCAGCTTGCGGACCACCAGCACGTCGAGCGGCAGCCGCAGCGCGCGGGCCACCTCGAAGGCTACCGGCACGCCGCCGCGCGGCAGTGCCAGCACCACGGCATCCGGAAAACCGCCGCGCCGCTGCAGCAACGCAGCGAGCTGGCGGCCGGCGTGTGTGCGATCACGAAACTTCACGGCGTGTGCTCCCGAAATGGGATGTTCACACGCGGTTCGCGTCGAGGCGAGCCCCGGCGCAAAGACCCGGATCGCGGCGTGCGTTACGCAGCCTCTTGCGTTTCCACCTCGGCGTCCGATGTGCCGCCGTGGACCTTGAAGAACTGTGCCCCTTCGACCTTCTGGCCGATGGCCGCCTCATACGCCGCGCGCACGTCGTCAGGCTGCCCGGCCTGCCCGAAGAAGTCCTTCAGGTACGGGCCCAGCAGCGGATGCGCCGCCAGCTCCTCGCGCGACAGGCCGTGCAGCATCTCGTCGCGGCAGGCCGAGGGCAGGTACACGTCGCGGTTCCTTTCGGGGTCGCGGATCAGGCCCTTGGGCTCGTGCGCCGGGTCGGACTGCATCGACTCGAGTTCTTCGAAGAAGCGCCGGCGCATCATCACGATGCCCTTGTCGCTCTGGCCCAGCTTCTCGCGCGTGCGGTCGGTCACGGTGCCCTGCCCCACCCACACCACGAAGTCCTGGTTGGCGACGTGGCTGGTGATCCAGCGGCCCGTGGCCGGGTCCTTGATGGGGCCGTACCACGAGGGAATGCGTTCCTGCACATAGGGCTCCTGCTCGGTGGGCACGCGGCTGAGCACCCACAGCACGCTCAGCGTGTGGTGGTCGTCGATGGGCACGCGCCATTCGAAGTGGTGGCCGAGGAAAAAGCCGTTGGGCCACAGCGTGACGCGGCCGGTGGTCCACATCACGTTGTCTTCGCGCTCGCCGCCGCGCAGGCGCTTGTAGACGAAGCCGTGCTCGAACTCCTCGAAGGCGAGCTTGAGGTGCGTGGGCACGTAGGGGCCTTCGTCGCCCTGCAGGCGCGTGGTCCAGTTGTTGTGCGTCCACTCGAAATGCACGGGGTCGATGGAGTTCTCCTGGCACTGGAACCAGTTGCAGGGAATCTCGGCGAACACGGCCTGCGCGAAACCGTTCTTGCAGTTGAAGAGCTCCCAGTCGGGCAGCAGCGGCGCGGGCTGCGGGCCCATGTAGGCCCACAGCAGGCCGGCCTTTTCCTGCACGGGGTAGGCCTTGATCTTCGTGTTCTTGCGCATGCGCGCGTCGGGGTCCAGCGTTTCTTCAAACGGCTGGTGGATGCACTGGCCGCTGGTGTCGTACTGCCAGCCGTGGTAGCTGCAGCGCAGGCCGCACTTCTCGACGTAGCCGTACGACATGTCGGCGTTGCGGTGCGGGCAGCGGCGATCGACGAGGCCGTAGTTGCCGCTCAGGTCTTTGTAGAGCACGAGGTCCTCGCCGAGGATGCGCAGCGGCTTCACGGCCTTGTCGTCGAACTCGCTGGCGCCGGCGATCGGGTGCCAGTAGCGGCGCAGGTAGTCGCCCATGGGCTTGCCCGGACCCACTTCGGTCAGCAGGCGGTTCTTTTCTTCGCTCAACATGCATCGTCTCCTTGTCTGAGGGTGTGTAGGGTCAGTCGGCGCGGATGCCGAACTCGCGCACCAGCCGGCCGAAGCGCTGGTCGTCGTCGGCGATCTGGCGGGCCAGCACGGCCGGCTCGCCGCCCACGGGCTCGATGCCGAGCGCGGCCATGCGGGCCTGCACGTCGGGCATCTTCAGGATCTCGTTGACGTGGCGGTTGAGCGTCTGCACGACCTCGGCCGGCATCGCTTTCGGCCCGAGCAGGCCCATCCAGGCGCTCACGTCCATGTCGCGGTAGCCCAGCTCCAGGAAGGTGGGCACGTTGGGCATGAGCTTCGTGCGCTGGCGCTCGGCCACGGCCAGCGGCACCAGCTTGCCGGCGGCGATGTGGCCCGCCACCGCGCCGGGCGTGATCCAACCCACGCTCACGTGGC
Organism: Variovorax sp. GW531-E2; assembly: GCF_059423125.1. Classification (NCBI taxonomy): domain Bacteria; kingdom Pseudomonadati; phylum Pseudomonadota; class Betaproteobacteria; order Burkholderiales; family Comamonadaceae; genus Variovorax; species Variovorax sp. GW531-E2. The sequence continues at coordinate 61,641 of NZ_JBWKXQ010000031.1, forward strand.
CGCCCAGCGTGTCGTTGACCACCGGCGCCACGCCGCGGTACGGCGCGTGCGCAATGGCCACGCCGGCGTCCTTGTTGAAGAGCTCGCCCGCGATGTGCATCGGCGAGCCCGCGCCCGGCGTGCCGTAGGTGAAGGCCTTGCCGGCCTTGGCTCCGGCCACCAGCTGCGCCACGGTCTGGATGCCGCTCGTGGGCGCCGTGACCATCAGCACCGGGATGTTGCCGGTCTTGACGATGGGGGTGAAGTCTTTCACCACGTCGTGCGCCACGCCGGGGCCGGCCTTGAGCACATGCTGCGCGATGGGGAAGGTGCTGGGCGTGAAGAGCAGCGTGTAGCCGTCGGCCGGCGCCTTCGCGACCCAGGCGTTGCCGATCATGCCGCTCGCGCCGGGGCGGTTGTCGACCAGCACCGGCTGGCCCAGGCGCTGCGCGAGCTTCTCGGCGTAGGTGCGCGCGATGGCGTCGGTGTCGCCGCCGGCCGGGTAGGCGACGACCAGGGTGATCGGCTTCGCGGGCCACGATTGCGCCAGCGCCGCTGTCGCGGCGCACAGCAAAAGAATGGCTCCTGCAGCGGCACGGACCATGTTTCGTTGGTGGAACATCTTGCGTTTTCCTTCTCGGTGAGACGACGTGGGGGTGTCGTCGGACTGTAGGAACGGTGCCGCGCGGCCAGAAGATATAGTTTCACTGAGTGAACCTTTTTTCTTCGGAGGCGGCATGTCGGACACCCGTGGTGCGCACAGCGTGAAGTCGATCGACGCCCTGCGCCGCGGGCTCGACGTGATGCTGGCCATCCAGCGTTCGTCGGCCGTCACGCTGCAGGAGCTGCACCGGCAGACCGGCCTGTCGAAGGCCACGCTGCTGCGCATCCTGAAGACGCTGCAGCAGGCCGGATGGGTGGAGCGCAACGAGCTGGAGAAGCGCTACGTGCCCACCTCGGCCACCGGCCAGTCGGGCGCTGCAGCGGCATGGCGCACGCGGCTCACGGCGTTGGCCGCATCGCCGCGCGCCACGCTGCAGCGGCTGGTGCCGTGGCCGATCGACCTCGGCGTGCGCGACGGCACGGCGATGCTGATCCTCGACACCGACCGGCCGCGCAACGGCCTCGCGGTGAACTACCGCGCGCTGGGCTTTCGCCCGCCGATGCTGCTGTCGTCGCTCGGGCGCTGCTACCTCGCGTTCTGCCCCGAAGACGAGCGGCGAGAAATCGTTGCCGCACTGGCGCGTTCACCGAACGACTTCGACCGCGGCGCGCGGCGCCCCGACAGCATCCGCCGCATGGTGGCGCATGCGCGCGACCAGGGCTACGCGGCGCGCGACCCCACGTCCACCAGCCTCGATTCGCCCGACCGCTTCGGCGCGGTGTCGGTGCCGGTGCGGCTGGGCGAGCAGGTGGTGGGCTGCCTCAGCTGCGCATGGCTGCCGGCGGTGAAGAGCGAGCGCGAGATCGTGGCGGCGCACCTGGGCGATCTGCAGCAGGCCGCGCAAAGCATCGAGCGCCGGCTGCGGCAGGACGGCCTCGGCCTGCCGCCCGCGAGCGCGTGAAGCCGCGTCAGAACTCCGCGTCGAGCTCGTCGATCTCGTCGGGCTCCTGCAGCGCGGCGGCCACCCATTCCTTCATGGCGGGCAGCTCCATCACGCGCTTGCAGTACGCGGCGCACACGCTGTCCAGCGCCACGTCGTAGCTCAGGAAGCGCGTGACCACGGGCGCGTACATCGCGTCGGCCATGCCGGGCTGCTTGCCGAACAGGAAGGGCCCGCCGTAGGCCTTCAGGCACTCGCGCCAGATGGCGACGATGCGGTCGATGTCGCCTTGCGCGCGCGACCACACCTTGAAGTTCTTGAAGCGGGCCTTGATGTTCATCGGCAGCGCGCCGCGCATCGAGGCGAAGCCCGAGTGCATCTCGCCGCAGATGGCGCGGCAGTGCGCACGCGCCGCGGCGTCGGCGGGCAGCAGGCCGGCCTTGGGCTTGATCTCGTTGAGGTACTCGCCGATGGCCAGCGTGTCCCACACCTTGATGCCGCCGTGCTGCAGCGAGGGCACCAGCATCGACGACGACAGCAGCAGCATCTCGGCCTTCATGGCCGGGTCGTCGGGCGGGATGACCTTCTCGCTGAAGTCCAGCCCCGCGAGCCTGCACATCAGCCAGCCGCGCAGCGCCCAGGCGCCGTAGTTCTTGCTGCTGATCGTGAGAACGGGTTTGGCCATCGCGACACTCCTTGGACGATGCGTGCTGTGTGCAAGCGCCGTGCCACACGGTTGGCCCGCAACTTGCCTGCAGCTGGGGCATGCTGTACCGCGCTTACCAGAACCAGGCCGACCTGCTCTCGCCATGGCGACTCACCGCGCAGTACCTGGGCCGCGCCCTCTGGCAGGACGGCACCGAACGCACCGCGCTGCGGCGCATGGCCGCGCGCTGCGAGGTCTTCTCGCGCATGCGGCTCACCCACACGCGGCCGGCCTACGGCATCGACAGCGTGGGGGTCGACGGCGCCGACGTGCCCGTGCACGAAGAGGCCGCGCTGGTCTCGCCTTTCGGGACGCTGTTGCACTTTCGCAAGGCACACACCGAAGCGGTGCACCCGCGCGTGCTGCTGGTCGCACCACTGTCGGGCCATTTCGCAACGCTGCTGCGCGAAACCGTGCGCACCCTGCTGCGCGACCACGACGTGTACCTGACCGACTGGCACAACGCGCGCGACGTGCCGCTGTGGCAGGGCCGCTTCGGGCTGGACGACTACACGCTGCAGCTGATGCGCTTCGTCGAGGCCGTGGGCCCGGGCGCGCACATGGTCGCCGTGTGCCAGCCCTGCGTGGCCGCGCTGGCCGCGACCGCGCTCATGGCGGAAGACGATCACCCGGCCACGCCGCGCAGCCTCACGCTCATGGCGGGACCGGTCGATTGCCGCATCAACCCGACCGCCGTGAACAAGCTCGCGACCGACCGGCCCATCGACTGGTTCCGCCGCAACCTCATCAGCCATGTGCCGTGGCCGCATGCGGGCGCGATGCGGCGCGTGTACCCCGGCTTCCTGCAGCTCACGGCCTTCATGAGCATGAACCCCGAGCGCCACAAGAAGCAGTTCGAGGACATGGAGCGCCTGCTGGTCGAGGGCGAGCTCGACAAGGCCCGCACCATCGCCGACTTCTACGACGAGTACCTGGCGGTGAACGACCTGCCGGCCGAGTTCTACCTGGAGACCGTCGAGCGCGTGTTCCAGACCTACGACCTGCCGCGCGGCGTGCTCACCGTGGCCGGGCGCACCGTGAACCCCGCAGCGATCCGGCGCACCGCGCTGCTCACGGTGGAAGGCGAGCGCGACGACATCTGCGCGGTCGGCCAGACCGTGGCCGCGCAAGACCTGTGCAGCGGCATCCGCCCGTACCTCAAGACGCACCACCTGCAGGCCGGCGTGGGGCACTACGGCGTGTTCAGCGGCAGCAAATGGAACACGCAGATCTACCCGCGCGTGCGCGAGACGATCCACGCGGCCGACGAACTGCACTGAGCGCAACCCGCGTTCAATCTGGCAGAGACCGCGGGGGCTTTGGTTGCCCGAGCACTCCCGGCTTCCTACAATCGACCCTATGAACGTCATGGTTTTCATCCCCGGTTTCGATCGCGCGGCGGCCTCTGCGGCCCCGGGCGACGCGCGCGTGCGCGCACCCGCGGCGATGACGGCGAGGTCGCAGCAGACCCTCGCACATCCCTGAGCCCGGCGGTCAGCCTCCTTTTTTCTTCAGCGCACATCGACCGTCGGGCACCCGCCCCGCGCGGTCGCGCGTCCTGGCTTTGATCCGCCCGGGCGACGCACCACTTCCCCCAGCGTCCGACCTTCTTCCCGCCTCCGGCCCCGTGCCGCGCGGAAGGACCTCGCCCGCTTCGCCGTCGTGTTTCGTCGTGAGGATTTCCCCGTGGTGGCTCTTGCCTGCTCCCCTTCCGTTCCTTTTTCGCCTTCGCCTGCCCTGCCGCCCTGGCCCGCCTGGCTGTCGTTCGACGCGCTGCGCCGCCGCTTCCAGAGCCCGGCCGAGCTGCGCATCGACGTCGATCCGAAGAAGGGCCGCCCGAGCGAACCGCTGACGCCCGTGTACGACCGCATGCGCGCCATGGGCGACCGGGTGCAGGACCTGCCCGCGCTGCGCCTGGACGACCCCGACCTGCGCGCGCGCTTTCGCGAGGCCGATGGCGAGACCTACGTGTACATCGAGGACGTACGCCACCAGCGGCTGGTCGGCTACACCGTGTTCAACCGCCTGATCGAACTCGACCGCCGCGCCGACCGCCACATCCGCGCGCCGCATTCGCAGTACGACCCCGCCTACCAGCGGCGCGGGCTGGCCACGGCCGTGTACCGCTGGGCGCTGGGCAGCGGCATGTGCCTGATGAGCGGCGCGCGCCAGTCGCCAGGCGCGCACGCGCTGTGGCTGCGCCTGGGGCGCGACTACACGACGGGCTTCGTCGACCTGCGCGAGAAGCGGCTGAGCTACCTCGGCGACGAGGTGGACGGCGACACGCTGTCGCAACTGCACACGCGCATGTTCATGCTCGGCGAAGGCTGGACGCTGGACCGTTTCAGCAGCGAAACGCGCATGGCGATGTTGGAAACCGCTTAAGCCTGCGGCAACCGCTCGCGCAAAAACCCGATGAGCTCCTGCGCCGCCACGTTGCGCATCGGCCCCGGCAGGTAGGCCAGCACCACGCGCCGCTCGATGCGCGGCGCCGACAGCGGCACCACGGCCAGCTCGGGGTCGCGCAGCGACGAGGTGTACAGCCGCGGCATCAGCCCCAGCGCCTGCCCGCTGCGCACCAGCGCGTAGAGCGTTTCGGAATAGCTCACGCGGTACGGCTGCGCGCCCTGCGCGAACTGCGCGCGCGCCGGGTCGCCCAGCGCCGGCATGCTGCCGCTTTCGAACAGCACGAGGCGTTCGCTGCCGATGGCCTCCCAGCGCGCCTCGCCGGCCGCCGCCAGCGCGTGGTCGCTGCGCACCACGAGCACCAGCGGATCGCGGAACAGGTCGATGCACGTCAGTCCACCCGGCGGTTCGGTGATCGCGGCCACGGCCATGTCGAGCTGGCCGCTGCGCAGCTCGGCCAGCAGCACCGTGGAGGGCGCGTCGCGCCAGGCCAGTTCCACCTCGGCGCGCTGCTGCAGGAAGCCGGCCGCCGCCGCCGCGACGCGCGCGCTGGCCGAGGGGATCACGCCCACGCGCACGTAGGCCCGGCCGCGCTGCACCGTGCTTTCGATGTCGCGCAGCGCCACCTCGAAGGTGTGGACCAGGAAATCGGTGCGCGCCAGCACCTCGGCCCCGACCGGCGTGAGTTCGAGCCGGTGGGTGGAGCGGGTCAGCAGCTCGGCGCCGAGCAGCTTTTCCATCTGCTTGATCGCGTTGCTCAGCGCGGGCTGCGTGATGGCGAGGCGGCGCGCCGCGCGGCCGAAGTGCCCTTCCTCGACCAGCACCGAGAAACACTGCAGCTGGCGCAGCGTGAGCGCACGCAGGGGCAAGGCGGCCATGGGCGTCCTGGTTATCGATTCAATGAATCAAATTATAGAAATTCAAAATTTTCCTTATGAGCACGCACTGCCTAGACTGCGCCGCATGACCCTTGCCGCGCCTGCGCCCGCCGCCGCTCCTTTCACGCTCGAAGCGATGCTGCGCGCGATTCCCAAGGTGGAGCTGCACTGCCACCTCTTCGGCACCGTGCGCCACGACACCTTCCGCCAGCTCAACCAGCGCGCCGGCGCGCCGCTGGCCGACGCGGAAATCGACGGCTTCTACACGCGCGGCGAAAAGCCCGTGGGCGTGCTGCGCGTGCTGCGCGCGCTCGACGCCCAGCTGGTGCGCAGCGCCGACGACCTGTACCAGCTCACGCTCGAATACCTGCAGGACGCGGCCTCGCACCAGGTGCGCTATGCCGAGTTCTTCTGGAACCCGACCGGCACGGTGCATGGCTCGGGCATCGCCTACCCGCTGGCGCAGGGCGCCATCGTCCGCGCGATCCACGACGCGCAGCAGGCGTTCGGCATCACCGGGCGGCTCATTGCCGCCATCGACCGCGAGGCCAGCGCCGAGGCTGCCGTGGAGATGGTCGAGTGGGTCAAGACCCACCGCTGCGACGAGGTGATCGGCATCGGCATCGACTACCGCGAGAACGACCGGCCGCCCGAGCTTTTCGCCCGCGCCTACGCCGATGCGAAGAAGGCCGGCCTGAAAACCACCGCGCACGCCGGCGAGTTCGGCATGCCCTGGACCAACGTGCGCACCGCGCTCGAGCTGCTGCAGGTCGACCGCATCGACCACGGCTACACGGTGGTCGACCAGCCCGACTTCGCGCGCCAGTGCGCCGACCGCGGCGTGATCTTCACTGTCGTGCCGACCAACTCGTACTACCTGCGCACGTTGCCGCCCGAGCGCTGGGCGCTGGACCACCCGATCCGCCGCATGCCCGGCCTGGGCTTGCGCATCCACCCGAACACCGACGACCCGACGCTGCACCAGGTCACGCCCACGGGCGCCTGGCTGATGATGGTGCGCGACTTCGGCTTCGGCCTGGACGACCTGCGCGGCTTCATGCACAACGGCCTGGACGGCGCCTGGATCGACGACACACAGCGCCGCCAGTGGCGCGCCGAATGGAGCGTCGACTTCGACGCGCTGCGCGCCCGCCTCGCCTCTGAACCCACGCCTTCCGCCACTCCCTTCCCCGGATGAACCCGCCATGACCACGAACCGCCGCCTGATCCTCGCTGCCGCAGCGCTTTGCACCGCCCTGCCCACGGGCGCCTTCGCCCAGCCCGCCTGGCCTGCTGCCAAGCCCCTCACGCTGATCGTGCCCTACACGGCCGGCGGCAGCGTGGACGTCAACGCCCGCCTCGTGGCGCAGCGCCTGGGCGAGCGGCTCAAGCAGTCGGTGGTGATCGAGAACGTGAGCGGCGCGGGCGGCGCCATCGGCGTGGCCAAGGCCGTGAGCGCCGCACCCGACGGCTACACGCTGGTGGTCGGCCCCGACAGCGCCATCGCCATCGGCCGGCTGGTCAACCCCTCGGCCTTCCGCTTCGATCCGCTGAAAGACCTGGCACCCGTCGGCCTGCTCAATACCGCGCCGATGGTGCTGGTGGCGCGCCCCGGCCTGGACGTGCGCAGCTACGCCGACTTCGTGAAGCTCGCCAAGGCCCAGCCGGGCCACTACAACTACGCCACCTCGGGCGTGGGCACCGTGCTGCAGCTGGCGATGGAACTGCTCAAGGAACGCAGCGGCATCTTCGTGACCCACGTGCCCTACCGCGGCGGTGCGCAGATCGCCACCGACGTGATCGGCGACCAGGTCGACCTCGCGATGCTGGTGAGCACCAGCGCCATCCCGCACGTGAACGGCAAGCGACTGAAGGCCCTGGGCATCACCGGCAGCCAGCGCCTGCCGGCGCTCGCGCAGGTGCCCACCTTCAACGAGATGCCCGGTCTCAAGGGCTACGACATGGTGAGCTGGACCGGCATCTTCGCGCCCGCGAAGACGCCGCCGGCCGTGGTGGCGCGGCTCAACCAGGAACTGAATGCGGTGCTGCAGGAGGAAGGCGTGCGCGCCAAGCTGGCGGAGCAAGGCGCTTTGCCGGGCAGCGGAACGCCGGAGGCGTTCGGGAAGTTCGTGCAGTCGGAGTACGCACGCAACAAGAAGATCGTCGAAACCGCCAACATCAAAGAGTAGGCGGTCCGTCCGACCATCGGCCGGCCGGGCTCAGCCGGCCTTTTCGTTGCTCTCGTCTTCCGGCCAGTCGCGGATGTAGGCCTTGAGCATCTTGTTCTCGAAGTTCTGCGCGTCGACCACGGCCTTGGCCACGTCGTAGAAGCTGATCACGCCCATGAGCATGCGCTTGTCCATCACGGGCATGTAGCGCGCGTGACGCTCCAGCATGATGCGACGGATTTCGTCGAGGTCGGTTTCGAGCGTGCAGGTGACGGGCGCGTCGTCCATGGCCTTGCGCACCAGCGTGGTCCCGACCTGGCCGCCGTTGTTGACGACCGCCACGATCACTTCACGGAAGGTGAGCATGCCGACCAGGTCGCCGTGCTCCATGACCACCAGCGAACCGATGTCCTTGTCCGCCATGGTCTTGGCGGCTTCCGCCAGCGGGTCGTCCGGCGTGGTGGTGAAGAGCGTGTTGCCCTTGACGCGAAGAATGTCGCTGACTTTCATGGTGGTGCTCCTCTCGGGGATTCGTCGTTCTCGGCGTCGTGCCGATTTGAATATAGCCCACAATCGACGCCGACCCGAACGCCCCTGTCGCCTGTGCAAGCATTGCCGGCGTCACGGGGCATTGCGAAGAGACAACAGAAAGGCCTTCATGCCCGGTTATTCCGACCCCGGTTTCGACACCCTCGCGCTGCACGCCGGCGCCGCCCCCGACCCCACCACCGGCGCGCGGGCCGTTCCCATCCATCTGACGACCTCCTTCGTCTTCGAATCCAGCGACCACGCCGCCGCGCTGTTCAACCTGGAACGCGCGGGCCACGTCTACTCGCGCATCAGCAACCCGACCAACGCGGTGCTGGAGCAGCGCGTGTCGGCGCTCGAAGGCGGCATCGGCGCCATCGCCACGGCCAGCGGCCAGGCGGCGCTGCACCTGTCGGTGGCCACGCTGATGGGCGCGGGCTCGCACATCGTCGCGAGCACGGCGCTGTACGGCGGCTCGCAGAACCTGCTGCACTACACGATGCGCCGCTTCGGCATCGAGACCACCTTCGTGAAGCCCGGCGACCTCGATGGCTGGCGCGCCGCGGTGCGCCCCGAGACCAAGCTCTTCTTCGGCGAGACCGTGGGCAACCCGGGCCTCGATGTGCTCGACATTCCCGCCGTGAGCGACATCGCCCACGAAGCCGGCGTGCCGCTGCTGGTCGACTCCACGCTCACCTCGCCCTACCTCATCAAGCCCTTCGACTGGGGCGCCGACCTGGTCTACCACTCGGCCACCAAGTTCCTGTCGGGCCACGGCACCGTGATCGGCGGCGTGGTGGTCGACGGCGGCAGCTTCGACTGGGAGAAGTCGGGCAAGTTCGCCGAGCTCACGCAGGCCTACGACGGCTTCCACAACATGGTGTTCAGCGAGGAAAGCACCGTCGGCGCCTTCCTGCTGCGCGCGCGCCGCGAAGGCCTGCGCGACTTCGGCGCCTCGATGAGCCCGCACACGGCCTGGCTGATCCTGCAGGGCATCGAGACGCTGCCGCTGCGCATGGAGCGCCACATCGACAACACGCAGAAGGTGGTCGAGTTCCTGGCCAGCCATCCGTTCGTGTCGCGCGTGGGACATCCGTTGATCGAGTCGCACCCGAGCCATGCCCTCGCGCAGAAGCTGCTGCGCCACGGCGCGCGCGGCGCCGGCGCGGTGTTCAGCTTCGACATCAAGGGCAGCCGCGCGCAGGGCAAGGCCTTCATCGAGGCGCTCAAGCTGTTCAGCCACCTGGCCAACGTGGGCGATTGCCGCAGCCTGGTGATCCACCCGGCCAGCACCACGCACTTCCGCATGACCGACGAGGCACTGGCGGGCGCGGGCATTTCGCAAGGCACGATCCGTCTGTCGATCGGGCTCGAAGATCCGGCCGACCTGATCGACGACCTCAAGCGCGCGCTGAAGGCCGCGGAAAAGGCGGGTGCCTGAGATGAACTACACCGTCAACGGCCACGACACCTACTGCTACACCGCCGGCAAGCCCTTCGATGCGGCCAAGCCCACGGTGGTGTTCATCCATGGCGTGCTCAACGACCACAGCGTGTGGATCCTGCAAAGCCGCTGGTTCGCCAACCACGGCTGGAACGTGCTGGCGGTCGACCTGCCGGGCCACTGCAAGAGCGCCGGCGCGCCGCCGGCCAGCGTGGAAGAGGCGGCGCAGTTCGTCATCGCGCTGCTCGACGCGGCGGGCGTGCAGAAGGCCGCGCTGGTCGGCCACAGCTTCGGCTCGCTGATCGCGCTCGAAACCGCGGCGCGCGCGCCCGAGCGCATCACGCAGCTCGCGATGGTCGGCACGGCCTACCCGATGGTGGTGTCGCCCGCGCTGCTCGAAAGCTCGGTGAGCGATCCGCAGCGCGCCATCGCGATGGTCAACACCTTCTCGCACTCGCTGCTGGCACCGCCGCCTTCGTCGCTCGGCCCGGGCACGTGGCTGTACGGCAGCTCGCGCGCGCTGATGCGCCGCGTGCTCGCGAGCAACCGCGAGGCCAACGTGTTCCACATCGGCTTCAAGGCCTGCAACGACTATGCGAACGGCGAGGCGGCGATGGAGAAGGTGCAGTGCCCCGTGCTGTTCCTCCTGGGCGACGCCGACCAGATGACGCCGCCGCGCGCCACCAAGGCGCTGGTGGGCAAGGCGCGCAACGCCAAGGTGGTGACGGTGCATGCCGGCCACGCGCTGATGAGCGAGGCGCCGGACGAGGTGCTGTTCGCGCTGCGCGACTTCGTCGCGGGCTGAAAGAACGCGGGCAGTGTTTCAGCTGCCCAGCGCGTTGATGTCCGCCGGATCGAGCAGCACCTTGCGTGCGCCCCGGCGCGCCACCGCGAGCATCGCGCGGCCCACCTTCTCGGTGGTGGTCACGCGGTCGGGCCACCAGCGGTGGGCCAGCCCGAGCACGGGCTTGAGCACCACGATCGCAGCGTCGTACAGCGGCGTCTTCGAGCGCACGCCGTGCAGCGGCTGGATCATGCCGGGCCGGAACATGTAGGACGCGCGAAACGGCAGGCGCATCAGCGCGTTCTCGGTCGCGCCCTTCACGCGCGCCCACATGCGTTCGCCGCGCTCGCTGCTGTCGGTGCCCGCGCCCGTCACGTAGGTGAAGGTCATGCCCGGGTTGAGCCGCGCCAGCACGGTGGCGGCTGCGATCGTCAGGTCGTAGGTGATGCGCTTGTACTCGGGCTCCTTCATGCCGACCGAGGACACGCCCAGGCAGAAGAAGCAGGCATCGAAGCCCGTCAGCTGCGACTCGATGGCGCGGTAGTCGTACATGTCGGTGTGCACCAGGTCCTGCAGCTTGGGATGCTGCTGCCCGGTGGCGCTGCGTCCCACGGCCACCACGCGTTCCACGTCGGGCGCCAGCAGGCACTCGCGCAGCACGCCCTGCCCCACCATGCCGGTGGCGCCAAAGATCAGGATGTTCATGGGAGGGAAGCTCCGAAGAGGTCAGACCGCGAAGGCCGCGGGCTTTTTCTCGAGCACGGCCAGCAGCAGGTCGACGTCGAGGCTGGAAGGCTGCGGCGGTTGCAGCGCGCCGAGCAGGCGCGACAGCGTTTCGATGTGCGGCAGCAGCGGACCGAGAAAGCGCGTGCCGTCGGCGCCCGCCACCAGCAGGGTCGGGAAGGTCTCGACGTCGAAGGCATCGGCGATCTCGGCGTGGTCCTCGATGTCGACCCAGGCGAAGCGGAACTGCGGATGCGCCTTTGCCAGCTCGACCAGCAGCGGCCGGTAGTCGCGGCAGGTGCCGCACCATTCGGCGCACAGGCAGACGACCCACAGCGCGTTGGCATCGGCGGAAGAATCGACGGGGACGACGGGAACAGCGCTCAAGGTGGATACGGCGAAGGTGGGATGGCGAACCCGGGTGGTGCGGCCGCGGGGTCGTGGCTATTATCAACAAAGCCCCTGCGGGGCGCAGGAGACCCACGATGAACACCTCCACCCCTGCCGCGCCGGACACGCCGGCCACGGTCGATCCGCGCCGCTTCACGAGCTTTGCCGAGTTCTATCCCTTCTATCTGACCGAGCACGCCAACGTCACCTGCCGGCGGCTGCATTTCGCGGGCTCGACGATTTCGCTGCTGTGCCTCGTGGCCCTGGTGGTCACGCTCAATCCGTGGTGGCTGCTGGCCGGGCTGGTGGCGGGCTACGGCTTCGCCTGGGTCGGGCACTTCGGCTTCGAGAAGAACAAGCCCGCCTCGTTCAAGCGCCCGCTGTACTCCTTCATGGGCGACTGGACGATGTACCGGGACATCTGGGCCGGCCGCGTCAAGATCTGACGGCCCCAACGCCAGGACGCTCCTAGATCAATAGCACGTCACCCAGCCGCAGCGTGCGCAGCGGGCCCTTCTGCCACAGGTCTTCCAGCGGTTCGGCGCGCGGCATCAGCAGCTCGCGCAGCAGCGGCTCGATGGGCGTCGACGGGTCGGCCAGCAGCACGTAGCGCGGGTCCTGGTTGGCGGGCTCCTCGGCCAGCGGCGCGATCCAGTCGAGCCGCACCAGCGTGTCGATCACCGGCACCAGCTGCAGCCCGTCGACCCGCATGCGCGTCAGCAGTTCGCTCGCGCCCATGCCCTTGGCCGGCGTGGCCTGCGCGCGCGCCAGGTGCTGCAGCACCTCCATCGCAAGCTGCATCGGCCAGCCCGCCGCGCCGCCCCGGCGCGCCACGCCCGTCAGCAGGCTCGGCAGGTAGGCCGCGATGACGGCGCCCAGCAGCACGATCACCCAGGCCACGTAGATCCACACCAGCAGGATCGGGAAGGTGGCGAAGGCGCCGTACAGCACCGAATAGGTCGGCACCAGGCTCAGGTAGTAGCCCAGCACGCGCTTGGCGATCTCGATGGCCGCAGCCACGAAGAGGCCGCCGGCCCAGGCGTGCGACCAGCGCACGGTGGTGTTCGGCACGTAGTGGTACAGCCCGGCCATGCCAGCCGCGAGCAGCAGGAATTCCAGGGTGTCGAAGGCCAGCTTGACGATGCCTCCGCCCACCACGTCGCGCGACGCGGCGAACACGTACGAGGTGGTCGACAGGCTCACCGCAAGAATCAGCGGCCCGAGCGTGATGGTGGCCCAGTAGATCAGCACCCGCTGCGCGAGCGGCCGCGGCGTTCGCACGCGCCAGATGTTGTTGAGTGTCTTGTCGATGGTGAGGATCAGCGCGATGGCGGTGATCAGCAGCACCACCAGGCCCGCGATGCCCAGCCCGCTGGCCTTGCTCGCGAACTGGTTCAGGTAGCCCAGCACCTGGCGCGCGATGTTGTCGGGAATCAGGCTCTCGATCAGCCAGCGCTGCAGGCGGCCCTGCATGGTGGCGAACATCGGGAACACGGTGAACAGCGCAAGCGCCACCGTGAAGAACGGCACCATGGCGATGGTCGTGGTGAAGGTCAGGCTGCTGGCCGTGAGTCCGAGGCGGTCTTCGCGGAAACGCTCCCCCAATACCGCTGCGGTGTTGCGCCAAGGAAAGCGCGAAAGATCCCTCCAAAGCTGCCGACGATTCATGCCCGGTATCATGCCATCCGCTCTTTCCAGAGGCGCCCGGCCCCCCGGTGCGCCCCCTCTTCTTCTTTCGCCGCCACCGTGTCCGACACCCCACTCCCGCCCTCTTCCGTCCGCGCCACCCGATGGGCCGCCGTGGGCAGCCTCGTCGGCCTGATCGTGCTGGGCCTGGCCTGGGAACTGTGGCTGGCGCCGCTGCGCCCGGGCGGCTCGCTGCTGGCGCTGAAGGTGCTGCCGCTGGTCATTCCGCTCGCGGGGCTCTACAAGAACCGCATGTACACCTACCGCTGGGTCAGCCTGATGATCTGGCTCTACTTCACCGAAGGCGTGGTGCGCGCCTGGAGCGACACCAACGGCGTGGGGCAGGTCCTCGCGCTCGTCGAGGTGCTGCTGTGCCTCGTGCTCTTCGCGGCCTGCGCGTGGCATGTGCGCCTTCGCCTGCGCCACGCCAAGGCCGCTGCCGCCGCTGCTGCTGCCCGTCCCCTGGAGGCTTCCGCCCAATGACCACCTCTTCTTCCCTCCTCGACCAACTGCGCGCCATCGTCGGCGCCACGCACGTGCTGACCGACGGCGACCTCGCCGCCTACGAGCAGGACTGGCGCAAGCGCGCGCGCGGCAAGTCGCTCGCCGTGGTGCGCCCGGCCAATGCGCAGCAGGTGGCCGACGTGGTCAAGGCCTGCGCCGCGGCCGGCACGGCCGTCATTCCGCAGGGCGGCAATACCGGCCTGGCGGTCGGCTCCATTCCCGACGACAGCGGCACGCAGGTGGTGCTGAGCCTGCAGCGCCTGAACGCCATCCGCAACATCGACGCCGCCAACCTCACGATGACCGTCGAGGCCGGCTGCATCCTGCAGACGCTGCAAGAAACCGCCGAGAAGGCTGGCTACCTGTTCCCGCTGAGCCTGGCGGCCGAAGGCAGCTGCACCATCGGCGGCAACCTCGCCACCAACGCGGGCGGCACGCAGGTCGTGCGCTACGGCAACACGCGCGACCTGTGCCTGGGCCTGGAAGTGGTCACGCCGCAGGGCGAGATCTGGGAAGGCACGAGCGGCCTGCGCAAGGACAACACGGGCTACGACCTGCGCGACCTGATCGTGGGCAGCGAAGGCACGCTGGGCGTCATCACCGCCGCGACCATGAAGCTGTACCCGCTGCCCGCCGCGCAGCTCACGGCCTGGGCGGCCGTGCCTTCGCTCGACCACGCGGTCACGCTGCTGGGCCTGGCGCACAAGCACCTGGGCTCGGGCCTCACGGGCTTCGAGGTGATGGGCAAGTTCGCGCTGAGCCTGGTCGACAAGCACATGCCCCAGCTGCGCGTGCCCTTCATCGCCGACGAGGCCGTGCCCTATTGCGTGCTGCTCGAGAACTCCGACAGCGAATCCGAAGACCACGCCCGCGCGCGCTTCGAAGCGCTGCTCGAAACCGCGTTCGAAGACGGCTGCGTGACCGATGCGGTGGTGGCCGAGAACCTCACGCAGGCGCACCAGCTCTGGCACATCCGCGAGAGCATTCCGCTCGCGCAGGCCGAAGAGGGGCTGAACATCAAGCACGACATCTCGATCCCGGTGTCGCGCATTCCCGCCTTCGTGGAAGCCACCGACGCCCTGCTGAAACGCGAGATCGCCGGCGTGCGGCTCGTGAACTTCGGCCACCTGGGTGACGGCAACCTGCACTACAACGTGCAGGCGCCCGAGAACATCGACACCAAGGCCTTCCTGAAGAACGAGGAAGAGCGCATCAACACGCTGGTCTACGACGCGGTCGAGCAGTTCGGCGGCTCGTTCTCGGCCGAGCATGGCGTGGGCTCGCTCAAGGTCGACAAGCTCGAGAAGCACAAGTCGCCGGTGGCGCTGGAGATGATGCGGGCGATCAAGCGCGGGCTCGATCCGAAGAACATCCTGAACCCGGGGCGCGTGATCCGCGTCTAGCCAGAAAAATCCTCGCCGCGCAGCTCGATCGGCTGCCCGTGCGGCGTGCGCTCCGCCGCGTGGTCCCAGGCGTGGCGGTAGCGGGCCAGCTCGTCGCCGGAACTCGCGCCCTTGCGGGCCACGAGGCCTTCGAGCGCGGCGAGCCAGTGACGGTAGTAGGTGTCGCCCGTGTCCGGGTCGCCCGCGGCCTGCGCGGCGCCGATCTGCGTGGCCAATGCCTCGGCCCATTCGACCCAGCTGAACAGCCCGCGCTCGTGCAGCGCGAGCGTCATCGCGAAGGCCTGCGCCTCCCACGGCTCCCTGAACACCGGCCCGTCGGCGTCGCGCGGCATGCCCGGGGCGAGTGCGAGCGGCGGCATGTCGTTCGCCTTCATGCCGCGGGCTCCAGGTAGCTTTCCCACGCATCGACCGACACGGCCAGGTTCTGCCGCGGCGCGTCGTCGCCCCACAGCTCGGCCTCGTCGAAGACCACGGTGTAGAGCCACTGCGGCTGCTCGCCCAGGCCCTGCGCATTCGCATCGGCGAACACGTGCGCGCCGTGGATGTGCTCGATCGTGCCGCGCTTGCCCTGCACATAGGCCGGCAGGCGCGTGTGGTGGTCGACGCGCCCGAGGTGCATGCGCACGGCCTGGCCAACCGCAAAGCGCGCAGGCGCCGATGCGGGGCGCTCGGTGCCGGAGCCCTTGGCGAGCACGGCGGGCACGTTCGCGGCCTGCAGCACACGGGCGACCGGCGCGGCCGGATGGTGCATCTGCCCGGACGCGATCTCGTCCGCGAAGACCTGGCCGCGCTGCAGCATCAGCTGCTCCAGCGCGCCGAGCCAGATCTGGTAGTAGCTCAGGTCGCGGTAATCGGGCAGCGTCTCGCGCGCGGCGCGGCTGGTGTCGATGTTCCAGGAGCCGGTCGCGCCCATGGCCAGCGTGAGCGCCAGCGCGCGCGGCTCCCAGGCGCCATGAAACAGCTCGCCTTCAGGCTCGGGCGTGACGGGGCCGAAGCCGGGTTGTCCGCCGAGGTCGGCATGCGTCGTGTAGGTCATGCGGCGCTCCTTGCCGACGGCGCCTCGACCACGCGCGTGCCGATCATCGAGTCGCGCGAGACCAGCGCGGCGAGTTCGTCTTCGCTCCAGCCCTCGGTGCCGGCCGGGCGCTGCGGGATCACGAGGTAGCGCACTTCGGCGGTCGAGTCCCAGACGCGGATGCGCGTGGTCTCGGGCAAGGTGGTGCCGAAATCGGCCAGCACGCCGCGCGGGTCTTTCACGGCGCGCGAGCGGTAGGGCGCGCTCTTGTACCAGGTGGGCGGCAGGCCGAGCACGGGCCACGGGTAGCAGCTGCACAGGGTGCAGACGACCATGTGGTGCTGCTCGTCGGTGTTGGCCACGGCCACCATGTGTTCGCCCTGGCGGCCGGTGTAGCCCAGCGAGGCGATGGCCGCCGTGGCGTCGGCCATCAACCAGTCATGGAATGTCTGGTCGACCCAGGCCCGCGCCACCACCCGTGCGCCGTTGCGCGGGCCGATGCGGGTCTGGTAGGTGTCGATCAGCGCATCGAGCGCGGCGGGGTCGATGTAGCCTTTTTGCGTGAGCACGCTTTCGAGGGCGCGCACGCGCAGGTCCATCTCGCCGAGTTCGCTGTGGTCGTGGGAATGGTCGTGGGAGTGGTCATGGCCGGTCATCGGCCGATGCTAGCGCCGCCCCGTAAAATTCCCAACATGACCC